>JAOAFW010000125.1 GCA_026416065.1 Fimbriimonadales bacterium | reverse complement strand
AGCGACATGCTTGGGCGGGGACGCCCAAGCCACAACGCCTCTGAAACTTTCACGCCCGATTCGGGGTATAACCTATCAGTATCACAAACTTCACCTTACGGCGCTGTGGCGATGCTGGCGAAGCAGGGGCTAAGCGTACCTGATATCGCGCGGCAGACAGGCTATGCTCCCGGCGAGGTGGAGCTGATACTCAGTCTCACACGACGCAATACGGAGGAGAACGAATGAAATTATCGAGTCTTTTTGGAGCAGGGTTCGCAGTGCTGGCAGTGGTTGCCTTGAGCGCGTGCGGTGGGAAACAAGACAACACCGTCGCGAAGGTGGGTGAAACCCCTATCGACAAAGACATGTACCTGCGACGCCTGGAGCTGATGCCCACCCCCATTTCAGTTGCCGGTCAACAGGAGACCACCGCGCCCGCAGGCTACACGACCCTTGTGCAGATGATCCGCGAGCAGGTGATGCTCGATATGGCGAAAGAGGAGGGGGTGCTACCCACCGACCAGCAGGTCGAGGAGCGCGTACAGCGCGAGATGAAGAATAACCCCCAGATTAAGCAAACCATCACCGAAGGGCGTCTTACGCTGGATGACTACCGCGAACGTGTGAAGGTAGCGCTCGCCGAGTTCAACCTGCGCACGAAGGGTGTCACTGTCACCGAGCAAGAAGTGAAAAAGATTTATGATGAGAACAAACAGGCGTTCTATCGACCTGCCACGGCGCGCGTGCGCACAATTCTGGTGCAAAACCCTGAAGTGCGTAAACAAATCGACGACGACCTCAAGCGCGGCTTCAACTTCCAAAGCATCGTGAACAAATATTCCCAGAACCCCGTTGCGGGCGTGCAATCGGGTGAGACCGAGTTCGCCTTGGAAGGACAAGTGCCCAATACGCCCGATGGACAGGTACTACTCCGGGTGCGCAACATTCTCAAGAACGCCAAGCCGATGCAGGTGACGGACTGGATCCCTGTTGGCAGCGGCGTCGTGGCGCGGTTTGAAGTGCTTGCCAAGAGCGAGGGACGCCAGCTCCCCTTCGAGGAGGTTAAGGACGGCATCCGCGAGCAACTCATGCTCCAGAAAGGCATGCAAACCAATCGCGACCTGAACTTGGAGATGATGAAGCGGATGGCGAACACGCCCGTCGAGATTAAGTCTGAGATATGGAAGAAGCAGTATGAAAAGGACATGGAAGAGCTGAAGAAGGCGTTGGCGCAGTTGGAGCCGCAGCAGAAGCCTGCGGCGAAGTCGGCGAAACCTGCCGATCAGAAACCCGCCGAAAAACGCTGATGCTTTACTTAGTTGGATTGGGCGCGGGCGGCGCACAGGAGCTGAGCGAAAACGCACTTCAAGCGTTACGCCGCGCCCAACGAGTGTTTGTATCCAACCCTAATCACCCGAGCGTGCGTGCCCTTCAGTGGACAGGCATCGCTTTTGAAGCCTGTCCCGCTGACCACGACGAGGCGGCTCGGACGCTGGTAGAAGCTCCCGAACGCACCGTCGCCGTTGCTATGCCAGGGCACCCCCTCATCGCCAACCCACTGACTCGTCCAATCTTGCTGATGGCTACAGAACATGGACGCCCTGTGCGCCTCGTGCCCAGTCGGAGTTTTGTTGAGCCTGCACTGGAGTCCGTGCTGCTTCCAGCTACAGAAGGGCTTCAGGTTCTGGACGCCCGCTGCCTACCCCACCTGCGCCACGACCCGACCATCCCGTCGCTCTGGTTCGGCATCGAGACGCCGGAACGCCTGCAGGCGGTACAGCAGCAGCTCCTGCGCTTCTACCCGCCTGAGTTCGAGGTGTTCCTGATTCACGCGCCGGGTGACGAGTCGCTCACCGAAACCCGCCGCACCGCCCTCAGTAGACTGACCCGGATGCCCAGCGACGTCGTCACCTATCTGCTGACGCCCCCATGCTCCCGACGCGAACAAGTTTATGAGGGATTCGAGGGATTGGTTCGTGTGGTCGCCGCCCTGCGCGCGCCTGACGGATGCCCATGGGATCGCGAACAGACCCACGAGAGTCTCAAACCCCACCTTCTTGAAGAAACTTACGAGACACTGGAAGCCATCGATTCGGGCGACCCCGCCGAACTGCGCGAGGAACTCGGCGACCTGCTGCTGCAGGTACTGATGCACAGCCAGATGGCGAGCGAAACGGGCGCGTTCGATATCGAAAGCGTCGTGCAGTACCTGACCGAGAAACTGATTTCGCGTCATCCGCATGTGTTCGGCGATGCGCACGCCGAGACCGCCGAGCAGGTGCTGAAGAACTGGGACAAGACCAAGCGGGCGCAGAAAGGGCGCGACTCGGTGCTGGAGGGCGTACCCCGCGCGATGCCCGCGCTCGCCCGCGCGCAGGAAATCTCCAAACGCGCCGCCCGCGTCGGCTTTGAGTGGGATTCCATTCACGGCGTGCTGGAGAAACTGCGCGAGGAAGAAACTGAACTGCGCCAAGCCATCGAATCGGGCGACACAGCGCGCATCGAGAGCGAGGTTGGTGATCTGCTGTTCACGGTGGTCAATATCGCCCGCCACGCGAAGGTGGACGCGGAGGACGCTCTGCGTACGATGGTCGACCGCTTCACGCGCCGGTTCCAGTGGATGGAGGTAGAGGCGGCGCGTCAAAACCGCCCGCTGGAGAGCCTGAGCGCGGAGGAGTGGGAGGCGTTGTGGCAGCGGGCAAAACAACAGACCCCTTAAACAGAGCCGCCCTCCCTTTCGGGAGGGCGCACTCTGCCGGTGTTCGCTTGAGGAGGTAAGCCGAGAAGTCTCAGTTGCCGAATCCGCGTCCGCCGCCGAAGCCACTGCCGCCGCGTGGCGCGCCTTGCTGTCCGCCGCGTCCGCCGCCCCAGAGGTTCGGGCGACCGCCTTCAAACTGGAACGGCTTGCCCTGCATCTGCTGCCACTGCTGACGCTGTGCGGGGGTCAGCACTTCCAGCATCTGTTTCTCCATCTGGTCGCGGAGTTGCTGCATCTGCTGCGCGCCCTGTCCCTGCCCAAAGCCGCCGCCTTGGAACTGCTCACGCAGCTGTTGCATTTGCTGCATTACGATGCCTTGCAGCTTTGAGCGCTGTTCTTGGGTCAACTTCAGCTCGTTCGCCACATCATCTTGCAGGAACGCACTTGGTCCCAGCGCCTGCAACTCGAGCTCGCGCAGTCGCTTCTTCTGGGTTTCGTTCAAAACTTTGGTGGGGTCATTTTTCTCGCGCAGTTCCTGCATCTTCTGGCGTCGCTGGTCAGGTGGTAGGTTTCGCAGCTCTTCCATCGCCGTGCGCTGATTCTCTTGCATCTGGCGAATCTGGTTCTTCTGTTGCTCGGTCAGGTTCAATTCGCGCTGCACGTCAGGACGCTGGAGCAGCATGCCCGACATCATGCCTGCACCGCCCATCATCCGACCGAAGCCCTGCCCGCGCGGTCCTTGTCCGCCTTGTCCGCGTTGCTGTCCGAATCCGCTCTGAGCAAGCGCGCCGCCCACTAAAGCCACGGCGAAAACGCTCACGGCAATCCATCTAAGTTGCATCATTTTCATCCTCCGTGCGCTATAGACGTAGCAATCCCGAGGATGTTCAGTGAAGTTAAGAGATTTCCCCGGATTCTGAACCGTTTTTGAGAGTGCATCCCTTCAGTTCGCATGCTGAGGGAGGTCAGCGTAGAAAAACACGGTAAAACCACCGGGGCGACAGGATGCGTTATCTCGTGGTAAAGTGTCCCTGAAACCTGAAGCCCTTATATCGTGTATGCTTCTACGGAGACAACCATGCGAAACTGGATGGTGTTCGGATTGCTGACGGGTGCGCTGTGGGCGCAGGAGCCAAAATCGCTCATCGACTTCGAGAGTGGTCAGCACGGCTGGCTTGTTCTGCCGGGTGCAGACGGGAAAGTGGAACTCACTGAGAATCCAAATGATGTAAAATCCGGCAAGCGTGCCCTGCGATATAGTTACGCTGCCGCCGCAGGCAAGCTGAACGCGATTGTCTACTTGGAGCCTGAAAGCTGGACGCAAGCGTTTCGATTCTGGATCAAAGCCGACCGACCCGCGCTGTTTGCTCTCAGTTTGCAAGAGGAGAGTGGGGAACGCTGGCATGCACCCTTCTGGGTTAGTGGCAATACCTGGCAACAGGTGACTATCGCGTTGGGCGACTTCTTGCTGGCGGAAGATACTAAGCCTGTCAACAACAAGCTGGATATAGACGATGCACAGGGGATTGGGCTGATCGATGTCAGTGCGGTGTTTCTGGCAACCCCGGATGCTGCGATACTGTTTGGCGACCAGTCGGGCACACGCCTGATGTGGCTGGACGACTTTGAGTTCCTGAGTAAAGCGCCTGCACGACGAGCTGACCCCAACGTCCTCGACGACTTCCAGCGCGACTACCTTGTGTGGATGGCAACGGCGAACACAACCATCAAGCGCGAGGCGAACGGCATGGGCGTAGAATATAACCTGCCGTTTCCTTATATCTTCGGCGCACTGCGCATGCTGGAGCCCAACGCCCTGCGTGATACGAAAGGTATCGAAATCGCAGTCCAAGTCAAGACACCTACCGTGCTGGCGGTGCTTGTGGAAGAGCTGGATGGCGAGCGGTGGTCTGCGACTGTTGAAGCAGGAGGCGAGAGCAAACCCGAGCCAAAACGCTTGCTCTGGAACCAGTTCACCATCACCGAGGACACAAAAGACAAAGGCGACGGCAAATTAAACCCGGGCAAGATTAAGTTGCTCTCGCTCATCGATTGGGGCGCGCTGAGTGAGAGCGGTCCCAGCGCCAACCGCTGGCTGGTACAATCAGTGCGAAAAGTGAAGTAGCGGTGACGTGATTCCTGTAGTTCGGAGTGGAACGATGCCTGAGGATGCGACCTTAGTAGCGCAGTGCCTGCGAGGTGATACGCGAGCGTTCGATGCGCTGGTGGAGCGCTATCGTGATCGGGTGTTCTCACTGGCGTTTCGGATACTGGGCGAGGCAAGTGCAGCGGAAGACGCGATGCAAGAGTCGTTCTTGCGGGCGTACACACGCTTGCCACTGTATGACCCGGCGCAGCCGTTTTCCACCTGGCTCCTATGTTTGACGGCGCGGGTCTGCCTGAACGCGCGACGCGACCGAGCGACGGAACTGCGTTACTTGGAGCAGGCAGCAAAGGCGATGCCCCCTGTGGCTACACTGGAGGAGCGTCTGTATGAGCGCGAGCAACGACGTACACTTCAACGCCTGTTGATGCGCCTGCCCGCCCCTCAACGCGCCGCGATGTTGATGTACTACTATGAGGAGTTGCCTATCGCAGAAGTCGCGCGCGCGTTAGAGGTTCCCGAAGGCACGATTAAGACTTGGCTTTACCGTGGACGGGAGAGCCTGCGCCGCTGGCTGGAAGAGGAACTGGCATGAGAAGCGAGTGTAAACATCTGGAGCCATTAGTGCATGACTACGCTGAGGGATGGCTGGTGGGGGCAGAGCGGGAGCGCCTACTGCGTCATTTGGTGGACTGCCCCGACTGTCAGGAGAAGCTCAAAGCGTGGAGCGCGGTCGGGCGCGCCCTGCGAGAGTTGCCACGCCTGCCCGCGCCTGTGTCTGAGTCATTCGCGCCCGTAAACGAAAACGAGCCCAAGTTCGCGCTCCGCCTCGCGCTCGCGATGTGCCTCCCCGTCGCGCTTATGATCACGGCATACAGCACTCAGTGGCAATCGCCTAAATGGGAGCAACTCACGCCCTATGAACCGTTGCTCCGATTAGCGGAACGCGCTCAGGATTGGGTTCTGACACTCTGGGTCTGGTTGCGAGGCGTCTTATGAGCGACACGATAGATGGAATTCTGGGCATCCCGTTCCTATACCTTGCGCTGGTAGGCGTGGGGATAGTGGATGTTGCACTGTTTCGTGGGCTGACAGCAGACTACATCACGTTGTTCCGGCGTAGCGAGCGGAACGCTCTCATACGGGGCATGCTGACCGTGCTGGGCGCAGGATTATTAGTTCTGTTGCTGAATGCAATCGCGGATAACAGCCCGCCGGATGCTCCTGTGCGAGGGGGCATGCAACTGCTGAGTGTCCTGATACTGTTGATGTTGTCGCTGGCGTTCCTGCTGGGCTATGGTGCACTGGCGTGGCGACTGGGTGAACGGGTGTTACTGACTTTTGGTGTTGCTGCACCGAACCCGGGCTGGTGCGTGCTTGTTGCCAGTTTGCTGATTCTATCGGTCGCCTGGATACCCGTGTTCGGCTGGGCACTTGGGCTATATTGGATTATACTGGCTGTCGGTGTGGTGATGCAGCGACTGATGGAAAACACGACGGAGCCGGCTTCAGAAGGGAATTGATCCCTCTTTTGGAAGCGTGCCTGCATGGGGAATCGCTTCTTGTACATAAACAGGCGGCTCAGAGTCGGGCAGCTGTGGCAGGGGCAGCTCGCTTACAGCCCACGCCGAGCGGTATACGCGATAGCCCCGTGGAGGAACATTTTCCACCCAAAACACCAAGTCAAACCGCCATCGGCGGCTGCCTTCAGGTAAGGGACGCACCGTGCCGTCGCGCAGGTGACATTCCGCGATAGGCTCCAAAAGGCTGTTGAGAATCTGGCAGGGGACGCGCTCGCCCTCGGGAGTCCATACCGCCGCGGAGCACGGCTCACTGCCGCTTTTGAGCGGCATATCCACACGCAGAATCGCGACTCCTGTGTAGGGCGTGTCAGTGGGGTTCAGCACAATCAGTGCACGGTAGTCGCCCTCGATGTTTTCAAAGCGAGTATCCGCCGCAGCCTCCAACGCCTCCAGCAAACCCAGAATCTCATTCTCTGTCATTTGCCAACGCCTCCAGCGCGTCGCCTGTCAACATATACCCGACCCACCCCGTCTCTTTGGGAACTGCGCCGAGCCGTTTGTAAAACTCAATTGCGGGCGTGTTCCATTCCAGTACACTCCACTCAATACGGTCGTATCCGCGCTGTTTCGCGATTTGCGCCAGATAGCGCATGAACGCCAGTCCGACGCCCTGTCCGCGCGCTTCGGGAACAACATACACATCTTCCAGATAGAGCGCGGCGCGCCCGCGGAAAGTGGAAAAGACCGGGTAGAACAGTGCGTAGCCCACTGCTTGCTCGTCCTGCCATGCCAACAAAGCTTCCGCAACGGGACGCTCGCCAAACAGTGCGCGCTCTAAATCGGCTTCGGTTGCAACGACCTGTTCCAGCCTGCGCTCATACTCCGCTAACTGGCGGATGAGCTGCAGGAGACAAGGCATATCGTTTGGCTGTACCGAATAAACCGTGATGTTCATTAGTTTTGGGTGTCAGTAGGCAGACGAATCTGACTCGCCGGCGAACCGCTCAGCCCACTCGTACACGCAATCGTTCGCCTCGATATTGTGCGCATAGCGGGTTAATTTTACCTATTTGGATAAATTTCCCCCAAATTCACTTGTAAACTGGCAGGAATACTTGCGTGCGCTGCGAATCTGTGGCACACCCCAGCAAGGGAGAGGGAAGAACATGGCAGAGTGGCTGGACAGGTTCACGGGGCAGTTATATCAGCTCAGCGACGAGCAGACGATACGCCAGCGGTTGGCGGATGAGTTAGCGGGGCGAGTTGCATCCAATCCGCACGATTCAGCGAACGCTGTGGCGCGCTACTGGTTCACGACCTACTACGAGCGCGTGTTTCCGTTGCGATTCGGGCGTGAACCAATCGGCGAGCAGAACTTCTACAAGCAGGGCGCGCTGCTGGTATACGAACAGGGCGGCAAGTTTCCCGAAAATGCAAAGTGGCGCACGGCGTTCTTGGAGGACAAGCACTATCCGCCTATCCTGCCCGCTGAAACGCAGCCTGACCTTGACAAGCCCGCCCTGCTGATTGCTGACCACCATCTGGCGACGGCGGCTTTATTAAATGTGTGCCTGCGCAGGCAGGGAGCGACCGAGCAAGTGGTACACGAGGCTCGGCTGGGCGCGCTGCTGCACGAGCTGAGCGACTCACCCGAGCTTCAAAACGCGCTAAGCCAGTTCCCGATTGCCCTTGCGCTGGCGCACTACCTCAAGGCAGGAAAAGGCGACCTGCCCGATGTGCTACAGCCTTACCAGGCGTTGACCGACGCCATTCACAACGGCGATGCCCGCAACGCGCCCGATGTGGAGTTCTGCATCGTGGGGCTGGCGGCGCAACGCATCAAACAATATGTGTTCGAGACGCCCGGCTTGCCCGAAATCCGCGGCGCGTCGCAGCTGCTGGACGAGGTCGTGGAAGAGATGGCAGAGGAAGTCGCCAAGGAAATCGGGCAGGAGTGCATTTTGCAAACCGCCGCGTCCACGCTGAACTTCCTTGCGCCTGAGCCAAGCGAGTGGACAACACGCCTCAAACGCGCGTTTTACGAAAAGACTCTGGTCGCCTTCTGCGCGTCGGCGGCGCATACCGTGAGGCTGCCGCAGTTTCTAAGCAACTATAGCCAGTGCATGCGCGATTTTCTTACTGCGATGGACGCCGACCGCTATCGCGCCGAGCTGCCTGTGTGGGAGTGTCTGCCGTTTGAGGCGAGGTGTGTGTTTTGCAAGCGGCGGGCGGGGGTGAATTTAGTCTCCCCTGCGCCCGATGCAGAACTTGCGCCCATCTGCGAGGCCTGTGCCCGCAAACGCGATGCTGGGGACGCCGAAAAGCGACGCGAACTCGGGATACTGCCTCTCCAAGACGCAGGCATTCTCCCTGTCAGAGATGCAAGGCGCAAGCTGGAAGAACAGTTCGCCCCGTACTTCGCGCCTGACAAAGAGAAACGGGAGTTGTGGTATCGCGCGTTCACGGGTGGTCTGAACGAACTTGTGCCCGACACCGACGAACGCGAAAGCAAAAAGCAAATCGCCTTCATCTACGGCGACGGGAGCAACTTTGGGCAAATCACCAAGAACCTCGATTCGCTGGCGATGAGCCTGCAGTGGACGCGCCGCGC
>JAOAFW010000116.1 GCA_026416065.1 Fimbriimonadales bacterium | reverse complement strand
TTAGAGATTACCGACGACGCGCTGCTGCGCATCATTCGCGAATACACGCGCGAGGCGGGCGTGCGCAATCTGGAGCGCGAACTCTCCACCATCTGCCGCAAGGTCGCCAAGCAGGTCGCGGCGGGCGAGGAGGTGCATGTGCAGGTGACCGCCGAGAAGGTCGCCGAGTTTCTGGGGAAGCCGCGCTACCGCTTCGGCGTCAAAGAGGAAAAAGACGAGGTGGGCGTGGCGATGGGGCTGGCGTACACCGAGTTCGGCGGCGATGTGATGGCGGTCGAAGTCGCGATTGTGCCGGGGCATGAGGGGCGACTGCTGCTCACAGGGCACCTCGGCGAGGTGATGAAAGAATCGGCGCAGGCGGCGATGACCTATGTCCGCTCCCGCGCGCTGCATCTGGGAATTGACCCTGAGTTTTATCGCAATCGCGACATCCACATCCATGTGCCCGAAGGCGCGATTCCCAAAGACGGTCCCTCAGCGGGCATCACGATGGCGACTGCGCTCGCCTCTGCGCTGATGGGGCGTCCCGTGCGGCGCGACATCGCCATGACGGGCGAAATCACTCTGCGTGGGCGCGTGCTGCCCGTAGGCGGCATCAAGGAGAAGGTCATCGCGGCGCACCGCGCGGGCATCTACGAGGTCATCCTGCCCACTGAGAACGAACCCGATTTGGACGACATCCCCGACCATGTGCGCGAGCAGATTACCTTCCACCTCGTGCGCCACATGGACGAGGTGTTGCCGTTAGCGCTCACGCACGGCGAGCGTCTGGAAGACCGCCTCAAAGACGCCGAGCGGGCGGAGGTGATGGTGTAGGGAGATACACTGACGAGGTACAATCCTGCTATGAGCATGCTACAGGTTGAACTGCCACCCACCGTGTCGGAGGAAGAGGCGCGTCTACTGCTGGCGATAAAACTCTACGAGGCGGGGCGCGTCTCGTTAGGCAAAGCGGCGGAGTTAGCAGGCTACTCTAAGCGTGCGTTTATGGAGCTGCTCTCGCGCCAGAAAATCTCGGTCGTGAACTATAGTCCCGAAGAGTTAGAGCAGGAAGTCCTGCGATAAAGCCCAACGCCGTGGTGGATGCCAGCTGGGATGCTCTCTACGAGCACGCCCTGAAATTGGCGCAGGAGTAACATCCTAACGCGCCTGATAGATAACAGGGCGATAGCGCGGCGCGGGCACAGGCTTGCCTGCCGCACGCGCCGCCTCCAGCCATGCCTGCTTCGCAGTCTGTACCTCGCGCAGCGCGTCTTCAGGCGTCTCGCCAAACGCCGAACAGCCAGACAAGTCAGGAATATCCGCGATGTAGCCCTCGTCTTCCTCGCTGTAGAATATATTGATGTGATAGTCCTTCATTCGTCCCCTGCCTCCATCGATAGATTATACTCCTCCACAATCTTGAGGAACTGCTTAATCTGGTAGGGTTTTGCCTCTCCCTTCACATTTTGCAGGTTCAACGCGGCGGGTACTGCAGGATGTACGAGGATATGATGACTTCCGCTCACGCGATCAAGTTGGAACCCGTAAGCTTCCGCCAGCCTCAGCATGTCCTCAAAGCGAATGTTTTTGGAACCTGCGAGTATCTTCTGAAGTACCTTGTGGGGCTTCACGAATGCATTTTACCTTACCGCTCTTGAAACCTCCCAGTGCGGTTTTGGGGTTTCCGATGCGCCATCGAAAAAGAAGAAGCTGAATTGGTGTGCTGCAACGCGCGCTGCAACCGCACAACCATCGCTGCGAGCTTGTCCCGATGCTCATTCAGAGGGCGCGGGTCAAAAGTGAACCCAGTCATGCTTTTGACCACAGTGTCGGGCGGTTGCAGTAGCGCACGCGCCTGATTGAGCAACGCGGCGTCAGCTTGCTTGCGCTCCGCCTGCTGAATCAGGCGTTCCAGCAGGGCGAAATACTCGTAGTCCTCCGCGCCGTCGCGCAGGCACTCCCAGCGGAGGGAGGGGATTGGGTCGGCGATAATCGGTTCGCCGCTGGCGTTCGGGTCGCGGCGCGGAGGATAAAAGAGCCTGCCGTCGCCGTTGCCCAATAAATCCCGCGTGCCCGGCTTGAAATGCTCTTCCCACTCATAACTCATCGGGTCGTCCCACGGGTTCTGCAGCCGATTGGGATAGGCGAACTCGTTGTGCCACAAGGTGGTCTCCCAGATGATGATTCCTTGCACGCCGTATTTCCATGTCTGCCAGAGCCATACGCGCATTTCGGTTCCGGGATGGTCGATGAACAGTGTGGCGTACGGAGCGCGAGGAAACACGCAGACATACCACCACACCTCCTCACCCGCCGCCCGACGCTGGCGAATCGAGTCTAACGGGACAGACTGGGTCAGCGGACACCACAAGTCCACAACGCCGATGAGCGGCGGCTCTGGCTGCTCGGAGAGCATCAGGGTCAAATCGGGCGCGGCGCGCTTGATTCGCTCGTTCACGCGGCGCACAAGGGGGTAGTCCGTCTCGTCAGGTTCGTCGAACCAGTAGATGTACGCCTTGTTCAGCCAGCCGTTTTTGCGTACGTGCTCTTGCAGCCGACGCATGTAGTCCGTCCAGAGGCGTTCGTATTCCCGCTCGCCCTCCTTGAACCCCAGAAATTCGCCCTGCGAGTAGTTCGGGTAGCGTCCGCTGGGCAGCCCGTAGACAGGCAGCACAAAGCTGTTGAAGCCAAGTTCATCCAGATAGCGGCGCGCGCCTCTATCGAACTCCGCTAAATCCAGCACCACCTTCCCATCTTCAAGGCGCACATCATACCAGCTGATATAAAAGTTGTACGGGTTGAGCCGTGCGCGACGGAACGCCCGCATGTAGCGATCCCAGAGTTCGCGCTTCTGCTTTTCCGTGCGCAGTTTGTGATACTGGAATACGCGCTCCGCGTTGATTCCGAACCCGCTGCGCCATGGGCGCGCGCGGCAGGTCAAAGTCGTAGACCGTGAACTCTATGGGGATTTTGAATGCGCCCCGATTGGTGTGCAGCGTCAGGTCGCCCTGATACACGCCTGCAGGGGTTCCATAAGGCGCATAGAAGGTCAACCAGAGCGGCTGGTTCCGCCCTGCGGGAATGTCGAGAGGTAGTTGTAGAGGCGGAAGCGGGTCAGGGTACTCGTCGAAGGTACCGATTGAATCGGTCGGTTGCTCTACATACACATAGGCGACCTCACGCAGCTCGATATGTTGCGCGGGGATTCGATTCTCTCCCGACCGCAGGTCGCTCAGTTCCGCTTCGAGCAGGCGCAGCGGCTGGGGCGGGCGCAGCACGATTTGGGCAGGTTCGTACTCGCCGCGCGCCGCGCTGAGACGGACGGCAGGGCGCGTCTCGTCGGGCAGCGCGCGCGTGCGTCCCACTTTCCAGCCCCACTCGCACCACCACGCGCCTGCCCAGTCGGGCGTTCCCGCGAGCCGATAGCCATAGCCCGTCCAGTGTTGAAACCGCATTTGCGGCTTGATTTGCACGCTCCAGAGGACGCGCCCGCCTTCGTCTATCAGCCCAACCCACTCTCCTGTGGCTTGGCGGTCGCTTCAGGCAGCGGGAGGGCGATTCGCACGAGCTGATTAGGCGCAAGGCGCGTGAACTGCTCACCCACAGGCGTCGGCGTCCGCGCGTCGGCAAGCGACTGATGGAACGGTCGCGCCTGTAGGGGGGCTTGAGCAGTGGAGGCAACTTCCGCCAGCAGGCTCCACTGCCCCTGCGCGTCGCGCTGCAGGGCGATAGGCTTGACCCGAATGTCGTCGCGCTGCTGGTCAGGATAAAGCGTGAGGCTCCTGCCCACTAACACTGATTGCGGCGCGCGCTCCAGCTCCGCCTCCAGCACATAGCTGTCTATCTCGATGAAGCCGCTCTGTCCGATGAAGCGCACTTCCAGCGTGCGAGCGGGCAGGAACGAAGGCGGGATTTTGAACTCGTGTGCGCCGCGCTTGCGCACTATATACGCCTTCTGCCAGCGTTCCCCATCTTTGCGTAGATGAATCGCCAGTGCGCCGCCCTCCTCGGACGAGGCATTCAGCCGTGCCACGCCGCTGCGGATGCGGTAGTCGCCCACAAAATGGCGGTAGGTCGCCTGCGCATTCGGGCTGAACGCCCAGCGGTTCGTGTCAAAATTTGCCGTGAACTCGCGCAGGGGCGATTGCGCGTTGGACAGATCGCCGTCAAAACGGCTGATGAAAGTGTAGCGTCCGTTGCGAATCGTCTCGCCCTCGCCCAGCGTCAGAGGGTCGTAGCGCGTATGTACTACCTCGACGGGGACGAGCTGCGGCTGGTCGAACAGAATCTCGCCACGCCACAGCCAGTGCCCGACACGGATAAACGCTTCCCGTGTATCGGCAGGAGCGCGGAACACATACTCCGCGGTTTGCCACTCGCGCGTGGGGATGAAGTCGAAGTTCACCGCAGTTGCGCCCAGAAGCGCCCATCCCTCGCCGCCCTCGCCCTTCAGCCTGGTACGGAACATGTAGGCGCGGTTCGGCTCCAGTTTCCAGCGCGTGTTGCGCCAGTAGGCAGTCTCCTCGCCCCCCTTGCCGACAACTGCCAACACCGTGCGTTCGGCGCGTTGCGTTCCACGCTCTGAATCGGATACCGCGATGCGTCGCTGGCGCGTCTCGCCCGTCTCGCTCGGTACCCAGTCGCTCAACGGCGGCACAGTCTGCGTCAGCGTCGTTGCAAGCGCAATCATCAGCAGGCGCAGGAACACGACAGGTGTTATACCTGATGCCGAAACCTGCGCGTGAGCGGATAACTTACCACCTTGTGCCCCTCAAGGACGTCGGGCGGGCGGAAGTGATGGTATAATAGCCCTGTCAGGGGCAGGTATGCGCGTATCGCCTGCAGAACAACCGGTCTCTGGAGCGCAACCTCCGAGCAAACCGCAGGCGTCTTGGGGGTTGCGCTTGCTCAAGTGGGGGCTTCTCGCCTACGGCGTAGCGGTACTATGCCTGTGCGGGCTGTGTGTCTTGCCTCTGATGCCCCGATTCGGCTTCGACCAGCGTGAAGTGCAGTTCACGGTTTCGCCTGATGGAAAATATATCGCTTTCGTGGGGGGACCGCGCTCTGCGCAGGTCTATCTGCTGAATCTGGAAACGCGCACAGTACAGCGTGTCAGCCCTGAGGGAACGGAAGCGATCATGCCCAGTTTCAGCCCCGACGGGAAGCAACTGCTTTATTCGGCGCGCCCTGCCCGCGACAAAAGCAGTGCACCCTACACGCTCTACCTGTATTCACTGGATCGTCAGAGCACCCGCCCGTTGCTTGCCCTGCCGCAACACAGCGTATGGGGCATCTTCCTGCCGGACGGGAAACACCTGCTGGTCAGCAAAGCAGAGTTCCAGCAGGACTTCACATGGGGTCCCCTTTTCGCCCTGACGGGAGCAGGTACTTGGCGCGACAGAGGTTATCTGGTTGTACACGTGGACGGGACAATACGACATACAGTTTCCTTGCCTCACATCCATTACAGCCGCTCTCCAACCGCGCGTCAGCAGTGGTTGCTCAGCGAAAAAGCTTACCGTATTGAAGACATCCTACGAGGCGTGTCCTCCCCGCGTACACGCTCTCTGCCAGTACCCGCGATAGACTATCACCCCAGCGGGAAGTATATTTATATCCATGCGCCGCCCCGATCATATGAGTACGACCTCTGGCTCTATGACGAGCCTACCAAACGCAAAGAGCGACTGACCTTTATCAAAGGCTATATTGGCGACGCGCAGTTTCACCCGGATGGTAGGCGGGCGTTTTTCTTGAAGGGCGACTGGAGCCAGCGCGACCCGCGCTACACGCTGATGGAGGTGGACTTTCGCACGAAGCAGACACGCGAAATCGCTGACCCCAGTTTATTTGATAATCCCTTGCGCTGGCGCGCGCCCTAAAACTGCACGCCCAACCTCAAGCTCCCCGAGTAGTTCGGGCGCTGCTGGTGCTGGATTTCCGCACGGGGCAGTAGCTGTCTCTTATACACATC
>JAOAFW010000102.1 GCA_026416065.1 Fimbriimonadales bacterium | reverse complement strand
ATGTGTATAAGAGACAGGTACCGGGCAACTCACGCAGATAGCGATTCGGACGCCAGTTGGGGTTCTTATCGCCCAGTATGGCGATGCTGACGATGTCCATCCGCAGCTCCAGCCAGATACGAGCGTGATAGGTGTAGATACGCTCAGGAAGGTTCGCCGTGTACTGATTTTGCGCCTCTACATGCACCAGCACCCCGCGCGCCTCGCCGTTCTTGAGCCACACTTTGACCAGACGATCGGTATACAGCCGCCCGGTTTCACTCTGAGGCGAAAGCTTGAGCAGCTCGTTGTCCAGAAAGTGCGGCTTGCGCGACCAGTCAACAAGATCGTACAGGTCGGGCAACACCAGCTTGATGAGCCAGCGGAAGAAAACCGTGATAAACTCCTTCCACGGGCTGTCGTAATCGATGCGCGTCTCTTTAGCCTCTTGCACAGCGGGTTAAGTGTTCGCGCGAGTAAACGCTGTTCCTGTTATAAACTCCGCCCCACCAACACTCCCGTCCGCGCGTCCAGCGAGACCTGCCACCCTGGCTCAATCAGCAGCGTGGTGTCGGGCTGCACAATCAGCGCGGGGGCAGGAACGGGCGCGTCGGGTTGCAGTGCCTCGCGCGGGATGACCGGCGCGGTAATCGCCTTGTCGCCGAGCCAGAGGGTGGCGCTGGTGGGCAGGACGCGCAGGTCACCGGTGGGCGGCTCCCAGCACGCGCCTGCCGGCTTGGGGTTCAACGCCACCGCGCGCATGCGCAAAGTCGCCAGTTCCACAGGGCGCTCAGGTAGCGTGAAGCCATAGCGCGTCGCGTGTTCCCGCTCGAACGCAGTGCGTGCCAGAGCCGGACGCGCCGGGTCGAGCGGAACCGTCAGCTCATAAGATTGCCCTTCATAGCGCAGGTCAGCGAAGGGGTGCAACTCATAGCCGCCGACGGGGACGCCCATCCGCCGCATCGCCGCCTCACACTCGGCGCGCAGCTCAAGCAACGCCTCTTCCAGTTGGCGGGCGGGCGCGTCGGGCAGGGGGGTTAGCACCGTGCGCCGCGCCTCATGCACGCAGTCCATCCACAGCAGCCCATACGCCGACAGCACGCCCGGATCCGGCGGCGCGACCCACTGCCGCACGCCCAGCAGCCGCGCCAGCGCGCAGAGGTGCAACCCACCCGCGCCGCCGAAGGCGACCAGCGTGCAGCCTTCAGGACTGACGCCGCGCCCTGCAGACACGCTGCGCAACCCCCGCGCCATCCGTGCCCGCGCCTGCTCCAAAATCGCCGACGCCGCCTCCGCAAGCGACAGCCCCAGCACTTCTGCCAGTGGCTCAATCGCCTTCGCAGACAGGTCAGGGTCTACTCCCACCTGCCCGAAGCCGAAGGTCTGCGGCAGCAGGTGTCCCAGCACGAGATGCGCGTCCGTCAGCGTAGGCTGCTCGCCCTTGCCGTAGGCAGCGGGGCCAGGGTCTGCCCCCGCGCTTTCGGGTCCCACGCGCAACCCGCCCGCCGCGTCCAGACGGGCGATTGAGCCACCACCCGCACCTATCGTCTGCACATCGAGGCGTGGTAGACGCAAGGGCATCCCCTCAATCTCGCCCAGCTGTGTACGCAATGGCTCGCGGTCAATTAGCGCCATATCGGTCGAGGTGCCGCCAATGTCCAGCGTGAGCAGGCGGTGTGCCCCGACACCACGTCCGACCGCCCACGCGCCCATCACCCCTGCCGACGGACCGGAGAGAATCGTGCTGACGGGCAGTGCGCACGCGCTCTCCACATCCATCAGCCCGCCCGCCGAATGGCTCAGCAGTACCCGACTCGCCCCCATTCCCTGAGCCTCGCGTTGTAGCGTTGCCAGATAGCGCGTCATCGGCGGGGTCAGATACGCATTCAGAAAAGTCGTGCTGGCGCGTTCGTATTCGCGGAACTCCGGCGCCACTTCACTGGAGATCGAAACGGCAAAGTGCGGCGCAAGCAACCGTTTCAACTCGCGCTCATGTTGGGGGTTAGCATAGGCAAACAGCAGGCAGACCGCAACTGCCTCCACTCCCTCCCGCTTCCAGCGACGAATCAGCCGCTCCAGCCCGCTCGTATCCAGCGCCCGCAGTACCGTGCCGTCATACGCCAGCCGTTCGGGAAGCTCGGCGCAAAGAGCGCGCTCGGCAAGGCACGGACGCGACTCAGGCTTCAACGAGTAGAGCGACTTCCTGTCCTGCCGCGCAAGAAACAGTAGGTCGCGGAACCCCTCCGTCGTCAGGAACGCCGTGCGGGCGCCCTTGCGCTCCAGTACGCGGTTCGTGCCGACCGTCGTGCCGTGCAGCAGCGTGAAGCCCTGCGGAGGCGGCTCAGGCAGCAGCCGTGCGACGCCCGCCAGCACCGCCTGCTCAGGCGTGTGCGGCGTGGAGGGCAACTTCAGCAGGCGCAGTCGCCCCTCGCGCCACAGCACAAAGTCCGTGAAAGTGCCGCCCGTGTCGACGCCAAGAACGATGGGGTTCACTGGGGGTAGATTGTACCCCCAACACCCACGCACCGCAGGATAAAATGACTCAGACCCAGAGTAGAATGATTCCGTCCCAGGGTAATAAGTGCTTCGCAGATGAAATCGTCCTCGAACCCGCAGGGCGCGTCCGCGACGTCCCTCGATAAAAAGTCGATTCTTGACACAATGCACTTATTACTTAGCAGGAATCATCTCCGAAGGTGGTAATTAAAACATGCCTGACTCTTGAGCAGGCATGAAGGGAGATGATACTATGCAGAACGCACAGATCGAGAAAGGCGCATTGCGGCGCCTTGCGGGAGCGGTACTGGCTTCTCTGGCGTTGTTGATGTCTGCGCACCCGCAGACGTGGAACGAGCAAGGCGATGCAGGCAGCTTACCTGAAACTGCGCAGTCCACAGGGGCAGGCGCGCTCAGCGCAATTCAGGGAACGCTGCAGGGCTACTACGATGTGGACATGTACGCGATTACCATTACGGACCCGGCTAATTTCAGTGCGTCGGTCTCCAGCGGCTTCGACTCGCAGCTCTGGCTGTTCGACGCTGACGGCAAAGGCGTCTCATTTGGCGAAGACATCAACGGCGTGCAAGGCGGGTTGGACTCCAGCTGTATCCCTGCGCCGGGGGTCTACTATATCGCAGTGAGCTGGTATCCGAATGCGGCGTTAGGCTGCGATGAAGGGCGTATCTGGAACAGCTCGCCGTGGAATCAGATTCGCTGTCCCGACGGGCCTGAGCGCACTTCTCGGGTCGCCGGCTGGGCGCGTTCGGGCGGCACTGGCGAATATAGCTACACCATCTCGTTGCAGGGCGCGGCGAGTGCGACCCCTGGCGACCCTGCGGACTGTCCCCCAATGGCGGCTTGGGACGAGTTTAGCGACGGCGGCGGCGACGCAGGCGACCTGCCCGAAACGGCTCAGTCCCTACGGGCGGAACCGATTGTGCGCATCACTGGCGACAACGCCGAAAACGATGTGGACATGTACACGATACAGATCCCCGACCCCAGCGCATTCTCCGCAGTAGTGCAAAGCGGCTTCGATTCGCAACTGTGGCTGTTCGATGCGGACGGTAAGGGAGTTTCGTTCGGCGAGGACACTTCAGGGGTACATGGATATCTGGATTCTACTTGCATTCCTGGTCCCGGGATTTACTACCTGGCGGTGAGTCGCTATCCGAACATGGCGCAGGGTTGCGGAGGCGGAGCAATCTGGCAGAGCACTCCCTGGGGGGAAATTCGCTGCCCCGACGGCGCGGAGTCAAGTTCGCGCGTTGCGAGCTGGAGGGGCAACGTCTCAGCCGGCGGCGCGTACACGATTCGCTTACAGGGCGTGGTTGGCGCAACGGCGGGCGACCCTGCCGATTGCGGCGGCTGCCAGCAACACAACGGCGATGTAGATAACAACGGCTGCGTGGACGACGCCGACCTGCTGAGCGTGTTGTTCGGGTTCGGCTCTTCCGGCGGCAATCTCGGGCGCGTGGATGTCAATTGCGATCAGGTGGTTGATGACGCAGACCTGCTCTTGGTGCTGTTCAACTTCGGCAGTGGTTGTTAAGTGCCTGCGCTTGCCTCTCTCTCTGAACGGGGAGAGAGGGGAACTGCTATGGTCTTAGTACCAAGCGCCCTCACCCCCTGCCCCCTCTCCGTAAACGGAGAGGGGGAGCGGCGGGCGTGGGCAGGGCGGGCATTCCCCCCTCTCCGTTTACGGAGAGGGGGGCAAGGGGGGTGAGGTGGAGAAAAGGGTGGGAAAAATGGTGGCAGCCTGCGCTCAATTGGAACCTGCCCAGTGTACCCTTATCAGGGGGGGCAGGGGGGTGAGGGCGACACGGCATCAGACCCAGGTCGGAATCATTCGGACTCAGGAGAAAATGATTCCGACCCAGTTCGTAGAGGCGGAGCGGCAGCGCGTTTTGCCTACCGCTCCCAGTACACGGGGTTGGTGAACGCCATCGGCGCGTCGGGCAGCAGTGCGGTGAACTTCTCGCCCACGATGCGCACAATCAGCCAGCCGCGCTGCCCCTGCACCGGCACGGTCAGCGTCGCCTTGTAGTCCAGCGGCTTGCCTTCGGGCTGGCTGAGCGGCTGCTCCAGCGCAACCTGCCCGTTCACGATGACCTGCAACGCCTTCACGCGCACCCACGACGCCGCCCGCGCCTCGATATTGAGCTGAATCGCGTCGCCTTGCAGTTTCAGCGTGTCGCCGATGCGCACGGCGCGGCGCGGATTGCGAGCATCGGCGGCGGTGAGCGTCAGCATGGGACCGCTGGAGACCACCACATCGCCCTTACGCAGCTGCGCCACGAGGTTGTCGGGCGTCACGTGCGCGGGGTTGCGATGCCCAAAATGGACATAGGTGCGCGGCAAGCCGGGCTGCAGGCGGAAGCTGTGGTGGCTGTCGGTCGTGCCGATGCCCAACACGCGCTTGCCTCTGTTGAGAAAGTGGAACCAGTCCTGCATCACGGCTTCGGCGGCGGCGACGCCCATG
>JAOAFW010000137.1 GCA_026416065.1 Fimbriimonadales bacterium | reverse complement strand
GAGCATGGCGTATGGCGTGTCCGAGGACGGGGGCACTGTCGTCGGCTGGGCGCAAAACGCCAACTTTGTAACGCGCGCTTTTCGCTGGAGCCAGGCAACGGGTCTGCGAGATTTGGGTACTTTAGGCGGCACTCAGGCCGGGGCGCACGGCGTCTCTGCAGACGGCAAGTTCGTGGTTGGCTGGGCGCGTAACACTTTTGAACGACCTCGCGCCTTTCGCTGGACTGCTTTCTCGGGGATGCAAGACCTCGGCGCGCTCGGCGGTACGGAGAGTACTGCGCGATGTGTTTCACCAGACGGCGCCATCGTGGCAGGCTGGGCGTTCAACGCCGCCGGTCGGCGGCGCGCCTTCCGGTGGAGCGCTCCCACCGGGATGCAAAATCTGGGGACGCTGCCCGGCGGGGATGTCAGTGAGGCGTATGGCGTATCAGCCGATGGCAGTGTCGTAGTGGGTCTGGCGTTCGATGCCAGCGGCATGGGACGCGCCTTTCGCTGGACAGAAGCCACGGGGATGCAGAACCTCGGCACGCTCGGCGGCGCATCGAGCCATGCCTACGGCGTATCGGCGGACGGGAGCGCCATCGTCGGCTGGGCGTCGAACGCTGAGGGGCGGCAACGCGCTTTTCGCTGGACGGCAGCAACTGGGATGCAGGAGCTGGGCACGCTTGGCGGCGCCCATAGCGGAGCGTATTGTGTGTCTGCAAATGGAAACATCGTTGCTGGCTGGGCGTACAATCCTGCGGGCGACCCACGCGCTTTTCGCTGGACGGCATCAACAGGAATGCAAGACCTGAGCGCAGTCTATTCAAGCCTGCTTGGTTCAGGTTCCTATCTCCGCTATGTCTATGCCCTTTCGTCTGACGGACGCTACATCGTAGGCGATGGTTTCAACAACACCTTCAGACGGTGGGAAGCGTTTCTACTGGATACCTGGCGCACAGGCGATACGAACGGCGACGGGTGTGTCGACGATAGCGACCTGCTTGCGGTGTTGTTCGCCTTCGGCACGCCCGGTACAGGCGACGCTCGCCATGAAGACATCAACAAGGACGGCATCGTGGATGACGCGGATCTGTTGATAGTTCTCTTCGCATTTGGACAGGGTTGTTAGCCCTCACCCCCTGCCCCCTCTCCCACCGCTGAGAGAGAGGGAATTGTAGCCCTCCGCGCGGACTCCTCTCTCCCGCGTGCGGGAGGGGGTGCTGGGGATGAAGATGCTACCCCCTCAGCGACCGCCAGCGGTGGCTTTCCGAGTCGAGGATGCGCGCGGCTTCGGCGGGACCTTCGCTGCCGGCGGGATAGGTGGGCAGCGGGCTGGCGTCGCTTTGCCACGCCTTGAGAATCGGATCCAGCACGCGCCACGCCCACTCCACCTCGTCGAAGCGCAGAAAGTGCTGCCGATTGCCGTCCAGCGCGTCCAGCAGCAGCGTGGTGTAGGCGTCGAACCCCTCCTGCCCCGCCTCGCGATAGGGAGCGCGCAGCACAATCGTGCGCGGGGTTAGCTCCAGCCCCAGCTTCTTCGCCTGCGCGGTCAGGTAGAGCTGTCTCTTATACACATCT
>JAOAFW010000056.1 GCA_026416065.1 Fimbriimonadales bacterium | reverse complement strand
GTGATTAGTTGGGGCACGAATGTGCCCGCCACCTCGCAGGTGGAGTACGGCACTTCGCCCAGCCTGGGGCAAAGCACGCCACAAGACACGCAGCTCAAGCAGAGCCATCAGATAGTGCTGCGCAACTTGCAACCGAACACGACCTACTACTATCGCGTGAAGTCGGTCTCTGCGTGTGGCGTGGAAGGCGTGTCCGAGATTGCCACCTTCCGCACGGGCAACATCCCGGACCTCACAATTCAGCCTGTGCAGATCCCCAACGAGATGGGCACGCAGCAGACCTACATCTTCCAGTGGCGCGTGTTCAACAATGGGCAGGGCGACGCTGCCGGCGAGTGGTTCGACGGCTTCTACCTGTCGCGCGACCAGCAGCTGGATAGCAACGACCGCCTGATTCGGTGGGTGCAGCGTCCGAACAACCTACGCAGCGGCAACAACTATCTCAACGCGGCGGAACTGCGCATCCCGACGGTAGAGCCAGGAGAGTACTATGTGATCCTCGTCGCTGACCCCAGCAACATCATACACGAGAGCGACGAGAATAATAACACTGCAGTTCACGGTCCCGTGCAGGTGGTGCGAACGAACGCGCCCGTGATTGCAGAAATCGATGATGCAACGGCAGAGGAAGGCGTTGCCTATCGCGGTCCTGTGCCGCAGCTGGTGCAGGGCACGCCGCCCATTCGCTGGAGCCTCGAAAGCGGTCCGCCTGGCATGGTGATCGACTCCAACGGGCAGGTGTCGTGGGCGCGTCCTGTGGGCAACATCAATCCGTATGTGATTACGATCAAGGCGGAGAACGCGGCAGGCTCCGACACCGAGACCTGGCTGCTGACCGTCGAGCCGACCTATCGCGCGGAAGCGCAGACCGATGCCGAAGTTGTGGTGGCAGGCACACCCATTGTGATTACAGGACGCGCTCTGTCCACGCGCACGGGACAACCGCGCGCGAATGTGCCAGTGAAGGTGCGCCTGCGCATCCGTGGGCTGGAGCGCACGCTGGATGCCGCCACCAACGCGCAGGGCCAGTTCAGTGTGACCTATGTGTCGCTACCGCGCGAGGCAGGGCGTGTGGAGATTTGTGCCACGCACCCAGGCGATAACCGCTTCGAGGTGCAAGACCAGTTCACGCTGCTGGCAATGTACTACGAGCCAGAGCGCACCACGCACGACCTGCTGCCGTTCACCGATTACGAGTTCACTACCACACTGCGCAACGCAGGCGATACGCCGTTGACTGGCATCCAGTATCAGGTGCTGAACCAGCCGACGGAGCTGTTCGTGCAGGTGCAAGGACCCGCCTCGCTGGAGGGGCTGGGCGCGGGCGAAGTGCGGATTCGGTTGCGCGCCGAGACAAACCGCGACCTGCGCGGTACGCTGGTGGTGCGGGCGTTCAACGCACAGGGCGTGCAGGCGCAGTGGGCGCTGAACCTGAGCATTCGTGCGCCGCGTCCTGTGCTGACCATCACGCCCACCCAGTTGCAAGCGGCGATGCTGCGCGGCGACCAGACGCTGGTGAGCTTCACAGTGCGCAACGACGGCGGCGCCCCCACTGATCCGATACGCATCGCGCTGCCGAATGTGCCGTGGATGAACCTGGCTACTGCGGAAGTGGTTCCGCCGCTGGCGCCAGGCGCAGAAGCCGTCGTGACGCTGCAACTCACTCCGCCACCGAACCTGCCGCTGGGCGCGTACACGGGCGCCATTGTTGTGGGGCAGGGGCTGTACTACGGCGTGAGCGTGCCGTTCCGCTTCAACTGCGTGTCGAACCGCAAGGGCGACCTGGCGATTCGCGTGGAGAATGAGGCGACCTACTGGCGGCTGGATGGCACTGAGAACCCCGACCGCCCGCTGGTGCGCAACGCTGTTGTGCAACTGCGCCATCCCGAAACGAATGAGGTTCTCTTTGAGGCGGTTACTACCAGCGAGACGGAGCCGCTCCAGATTCGCGACCTGACTGAGGGCTACTACACGGTGGTGGTGCAGGCGCCACGGCACGCCACCTATCGGCAGACTTGGCTGGTGGAAGGCGACCGCGTCACCGAGGTGCGAGCGTTCATCCCGCGCGAGGTAGTTCGCTACCGCTGGAGCGTGCGCCCAACCGATATCCCCGATGTCACCCTCGTGACGCTGGATGTAGTGTTCGAGACAAATGTGCCCCAGCCAGTGGTAACGGTCAACCCGCCGCTGGTAGACCTCTCCACAATTGAAGACTCAGCGCAGATTGACTTTGTGGTGGAGAATCAGGGGCTGGTGACGGCGGAGAATGTGACGCTGGAGCTGCCATCGCATCCGAACTGGCGGTTTACGCTGCTCACCGACCAGATTGGCGACTTGCGAGCGCGCGAGCGACGCGTCGTCCCCGTGCTGGTGGAGCGCGTGGCGGGCGGCTACTCTGGCAACGCGCCTTGCGAGGTAATCTCGGGCGTGCGTTGGGAACTGCTGTGCTTCGACCGACGCTACTACCGTGTGCCAATCGTGTGGGTGAAAACGAAAGGAAACTGCACTGGCGTGGGCGCCACGGGCTGGGGCGGTGGCGGCGGCGGTGATGGCGGCGGCGGTGGCGGTGGCTGGACCAGTGGCGGCAACACGGGCAGTGGTTCAGGCAACCCTTATTTCTATCCGCCCTCTTTTGACCCGCCCCAAGAGTGCGATCCGTGCGACATGCAAACCTTTGAGCCAGAAAACCTCGCGTGCGTTACCCTGGCTCAACTGGGCGACCTGGCGAAAGAGGCGTTAAAGGGAGCAGTGCTGGCAATAACACAGGGCTGGGTCGGCGTCGAAGACGATGTCGAAGCCTCCGCACAACTCTGTCTACAGACCTGTTGCAATCCAGATGGCTCTATCGGTATTGCTGGCAACGCAAGTGCAGGGTTCAGCATCCCGCTGAAACTCAATCGCACCTCCGTAAGCGTGGAACTTGATGATATTGAAGTTGTCCTTGCAGAGGTTGAGCTCCCCGATCCGTTCGGTACTTGCACGATGCGATTGAATCTGTCGGGCAGCGCCGAGATTGGACTGATGGTCTCAGGAACCATCTCCGGTCAAGCCTCGTACACGCGCGGGTGTCAGGCAGGCTGTGAAAATGATCGCCCGACCTTCTCCGCGGAAGGGTCTGCCTCCATCTCGATTTCGGGAGGTGGTCAGGCCGAAGCAAGGGGCAGCGTTGAGTTTGAATGCGTCGGGCAGAGCGTTTCTGGAACCTTCGAGGGGCGCGCAGTGGCGCGAATTGCAACGGGAGGGAGCGTCGGACTGACCTACGACGAGTGCGACGGATTCCGCCTGCTTGCTTGCTTCGAGGGGATTTTCTCCGAGCTGGAACTCAGCGGCGTCATCAAGTACCGACTGCCCGGCGATGAGGAAGAGCGCACCATCAACTTGCCTGGTATCCCCTGCACTCGCGTTTACTTCGTCTGCCCCGTAGGCAACAACAGCGACTGCGCACCGCCTGAAAACTGCACGAACTACGGCTGCGGTCACTTCGTCAGACAAGGCGGGGTTATGCTGGATATAGGCGACTATGGGCGTCGGGCAGACCAGTTGGTGCGCTCTACGCTCCAGCCTTATCTGTACCGCTACCGAATGACCCCTGTCTCGAACATGGAGCTCCACCTGATTGGCGAGGAGGGCGACTTCCAGCCCGCCAGCGGTGAAGAAGGGCTGTGCGCTCGCGTGCGCGTGCAACTGCAGCAACAGGTGGTGCTGTCGCGCCAAGCGTTCAACGCGGAACTAGAAATCGCGAACGCGGCTGATCAGGAGAATGTCTCGGAGGTGCTGGCGTTCTTCGACATCTACGACGCGCAGGGCAACCTTGCAACTGACAAGTTCGCCATCTACCCACCCACGCTGCGCAACATCAACGCGATAGACGGCACCGGCGTCATCGCGCCTAACACGGTGGCGACAATCAACTGGATTATCGTGCCGCGCAAGACCGCCGCGCCACGCGAGACCACGCGCTACTATGTGAGTGGGTTGCTGATGTACACGGTTGCAGGAACCAGCTATGTGGTTCCCTTGCTGCCTGCGCCGATCGATGTGCAGCCTGACCCGACGCTGGAGCTGGACTACTTCTGGCAGCGCGATGTGTTCGCCGACGACCCGTTCACACCTGAAGTGGAGCCATCCGAGCCGTTCTCGCTCGGCTTGCGGATGATGAACACGGGCTTCGGCGCAGCGCGAAATGTGCGCGTGATTTCAGGACAACCGCGCATCGTGGAGAACGAACGCAACATCCCTATTGAATTCCGCATCATCGGCTCGCAGGTGAACGACCAGCCGATTACCCCCTCGCTCACCGTAAACTTGGGCGACCTGCCGCCGCAGTCCACCGCCGTCGCCCGTTGGCTGATGATTTCCAACTTCCAAGGACGCTTCGTGGAGTTCAACGCAAGCTACAAGCATATCAACCCGCTGAATGACGATAGCCTCTCGCTAATCGATCGCGTGGACATCCACGAGCTGGACCATGTGGTGCGCATTCTGCATCCGCAGGATGACCGCAAGCCCGACTTTCTGGTGAACGCGACGCGCGATCCGCAGTATCTGCCTGATGTGGTGTTCAACAGCACAGGTTCCGTACACCCTGTAGAGGCGCGCACGGATGGCACGGTGGACGGTCCCATCAGCAACGCACGGCTGCAGACGCGCCTGACGCTGCCAAACCCGCCGCAGGGCTTCGTGTACATCCGCATTCCTGACCCATCGGGCGGGCAACATCCATTGCTGCGCGTGGTGCGCTCCGACGGGCGCGAGATCCTGATGGAGCAGAATGCGTGGACGACGCACCGTGTCCGCCGTCCTGCAGGCGGCGCGCCGTATCGCGAAGACCTTGTGCATATCTTTGACCACAACAGCACAGGCGTCTACACGCTGATTTACGGCTACCGCAACCCTGTGAATGTGGATGCAGGCGAGACGAAGCTGCAGCGCGATGGCGTAGAAGTGCGGATGGGCGGCACGATGGGCTTGGTCGTGACCGCCGTGTTCCCCGACAGTATCTATGTGCAGTCGCATGACCGCAGCGCAGGCATTCGTGTGACAGGCGTCCGTGCGCGTGAAGGCGACTGGGTGCGGATTCGCGGCGTGATTCGCACAGCGGAGAACGGCGAACGCTTCGTGGCAGCTAACGAGATGGTCAAGGTGGGCGAAGGCGCTGCTGATCCGCTGGGCATGACGATCCGCACGCTCTACTGCGGCGACTTCTACTACAACGCTGCTACAGGCGAAGGGCAGCGCGGTATGGCGGGCGGCGCCGGGCTAAATGTCATCGGCTTGCTGGTGCAGGTCACGGGCACAGTGACCCAAGCCGCGCCTGACCACTTCCTGCTTGCTGATGGCGACGGACGCGCCGTGAAAGTGTGGCTAACGCCGGGCATGGTCGCCCCGCCCGTCGGCTCACTGGCGCGGGCGACAGGCGTCGTCTCGCCGCAACGAATCGGCAACGAGCTGTATCCGACGATTCGCATCCGTCGCCCAGAGGATGTGCAGGCACCGCTGGAGACCGTCGCCATTCAGTCGCCTAACACGGTTGTACGCAGCGGCTGGAACCAGTTCACGCTGGGCGGCGTGCCCGCGAACTCGAACCCGCTGAGCGTGCTGGGCAACTTCGATACGGGCGACGGCTTGGCGAACCGCCTGCGCCGCTTCGACCCGCTCGCGCAGGAGTGGCTGAGCTGGAATCCAGCCAATCCAAGCGTGTTTGGCGGGCTACTCGTCGGCGAGGGCTATCAGTTGCAATCTACCCTGAACGCGCCCATCCAGTTCGAGGGCGCGCCGTTCACCACTATTGACATCTGGCTGAGCTTGCCACGCCGCGGCTTCACAGTCGTCGGACATCCGTTCGACGCGCCCGTGCCCTGGGAGACGGTGAAAGTCGCAGACGGGCTTCAGGCGATGAACATGTTCACGGCAGCGCGTGTGCAGTCGCCGCCGTGGCTGGAGTCGCGAGCAACTTATCTGGACAATCTGAGCCAAACCACGCGCACGCTCGGCTTGCCGACGGACAACCCCGACAGCGTGCTGATGGAGCCGTGGCTGGGCTACCGCGTCGAGAGCTTCCGCGACCAGATCGCGCTGATTGTCTCGAACCGCGCCCCAATCGCCAACGATGACGACATTATCACAGAAGTAGGCACGCCGATTGAAGCGCTGGTGCTGGAGAACGACCGTTCGCCCATCAACCGCACGCTGCGGATTGCCAACTGGACGCAGGGGCAACACGGTTCGGTGACCCAGCTGAGCGAGAGCGTGCTGGTCTACACGCCCAACTCGGGCTTTGCGGGGCTGGATTCGTTTACCTACACCGTAGAGGATAGCGACGGCTTCCGCGCGACAGCAACAGTTTATGTGTGCGTCGGGCGTGTGACGCTTACAGGCATCGTGCGTCTGGGCGAGCAAGTGGATAACCTTGCATCCCGCGCCGTGCGCGTGCAGGTTGGGCGCGGCACGGTTCAGACCCTGACGCTTCAGGGCGCAGGGCGCGAGGGAACCTTCACGCTGCGCATCCCTGCCTTTGGCGAGTATGTAGTGAAAGTGAAACCGCAGGGCGCGCTGCAACAGACCGTCACTGTGCGTCCTGAGGGTTCAGACATCACCGTGCGCTTCGACGGCGCTGGCGCTGGGCTGCCACTGGGTGATGCGAACGGGGATAACTTCATCGACGACGCTGACCTGCTGGAGGTGCTGTTCCAGTTCGGGCAGTCAGGCGCGAACCTTGCGGCAGACCTGAATGGCGACAGTACGGTGGATGACGCTGATCTGCTGATTGTGCTGTTCAACTTCGGGCTGTACGGGAATCCGTAAAACGCTCGGTTGAGGCAAGGCACACTCTTCGGGCGTCGGGGAAACTCCGACGCCCGTTGCCTTCCGTACCCGCTCAGGCCCACTCTATCGGATGACGTGCTTACGACCAGCCGTATCGAGCGCGTCGCTTTAGGAGAACGAGAACTGCCCGCCGATGTGTACTGGGGCTTGCAGACCCTGCGGGCGCAAGAGAATTTCCCAATTAGCGGCATTAAGGAACCCCCGCTGATGATTGACGCCTATGTGCTGCTCAAAAAGGCGGCGGCGCAGGCGAACACAGAACTGGGACTACTGCCTGAAAACATCGGACGCGCGATTGTGCAGGCAGCGGACGAAATCCTGCAGGGCAACCTGCGCGACCAGTTCCCCACTGACATCTTCCATCAGGGGGCAGGCACTTCGTTTCTACCGAAACGCCCATCTGTTGCCTGCTCAGCATAGGCGTCGATTCGGCGCAGGCTCCTGTAG
>JAOAFW010000012.1 GCA_026416065.1 Fimbriimonadales bacterium | reverse complement strand
CGAACTTTACGACGCTCGCCGCGCGATGGGCGACTGGACGATGCCCCGCTACGACGACTACGAGTGGAACGAGGCGGTGGAAATCGGCGAGGCGGGCTGCGCGCCGTGGGGTGAACTGCGCCCGCGCCCCATCCCGTTCCTTACCTTAGAACCGCTGCAGCCCAAAGTGATTGAACGCGCCCGCGTGGTGCAGCCCCCGTTCGCAGCGTGGGCGTTTGACCTCAAGCCCTACCTCGCGCCCGACGATTTGACGGCGAACCCGCGCACGCTCTCGGGCATCGTGGCGACCGAAATCCGCGCCGACGCGCCCTGTACGCTGCGCATCGGCGATGTGCATCACGGGCTGCGCGATGAGGATGTGCGACTCGATGGCGAGGTCATCCCCAAGGAGGGGGGAATGCACACTCTGCGTCTGCAGCAAGGCGCGCATCTGCTCACCCTTGATGTCTCGCGCTGGTATCACGACTGGTTTCGCTATATCGTGGTGGAAGCGGACGCAGGCGCGCCCGTGCGGTTCGTCAACCCGCTGATGGAGCGCGCCGACTACCCCTGGATTGTGCTGGGACCCTTTGAGGGCGACACGGACGGCTACCTGCAAGCGCGCAACGCCCGCACCGTGCAGGAAATCCGCCGCCACCCGAAAGCCGTCAGCCTCGACGCGATGCACACCGCCCGCGCGCCTATCTTCGCGCTCACCAATCACCACGCCAAACCCACTGGCGAAACCCCGCGCATCGAGCATACCTACGCCTGCCTCAACGCTATCGACGACTCCACCGCTATCTACCCCGCACAGACGGGCGATGTGGAGCTGCGCTTCGACTGGCAGCGCGAGGTGTTCGGCTATGTGGAGCTGGAACTCGAAGCCCCTCCAGGCGTGATTCTGGACTTCAACGGCTTTGAGTATGTCGACCCTGTGCAACCCGACCGTGTACAGTGGACGTGGGGGCTGAACAACACTTTTCGGTACATCACACGGCGGGGCTGGCAACGGTTCTTCAGCGTGGTGAAGCGCGGCTTCCGATACGCCACGCTGACCCTCCGCTTCCCGGAAGGGGCGACAGAACCCGTGCGCCTGCGCCGCGTCGCCTGCCTGCACAGCGTGTACCCCTACGAAAATCGCGGGGCGTTCGTCTGCTCGGACCCACTGCTGAACCAGATTTATGAGATGGCGCGTGAGACGGTGCGCCTGTGCAGCGAGGACACTTTCGTCGACTGCCCAACCTACGAACAGACCTTCTGGGTAGGC
Organism: Fimbriimonadales bacterium; assembly: GCA_026416065.1. Lineage (GTDB taxonomy): Bacteria > Armatimonadota > Fimbriimonadia > Fimbriimonadales > GBS-DC > GBS-DC. The sequence goes on along the minus strand of JAOAFW010000012.1, from coordinate 590 downwards.
GACTCGCGCAACGAGGCGCTGTTCGCCTACACGGGCTTCGGCGACTACACGCTGGCGCGGCGGTGTCTGATTCTGGCGGGTGAGTCGCTCAAGCAGTCGCCCCTCGTGGAGAGCCAAGTGCCCAGCGCGTGGCAGAATATTCTCACGGCGTGGTCGCTGCTGTGGGCAATCGCCTGCTACGAGCATTACCTGTTCACCGGCGATGAGGCGTTCGTGTGCGAAATCTTCCCCTACATCGCGCAGCAGAACCAGAACCTGCACGAGCGGTACCTGAACTCCGACGGCTTGCTGGAAATCAGCGCGTGGAATATGCTGGACTGGGCGCCGATGGACACGCCGGGCGAAGGCGTGGTGAGCCATCAGAACATGTGGCTGGTGCGCGTTTGGGACGACACGGCGAAACTGGCTGACCTGCTGGGCGAGGCGACGCTGGCGCAAACCTGGCGGCAGTGGGCGACCGACCTGCGCGCGGCGATTAACAGGCATCTCTGGAACGAGCCGAAACGCGCCTACACCGACTGTCTCAAGCGCGACGGCTCGCAAAGCCCCGTGTTCAGCATTCAGACACAGGTGGTCGCGCTCCTGTGTGA
>JAOAFW010000419.1 GCA_026416065.1 Fimbriimonadales bacterium | reverse complement strand
ATCACCTTCCGCACGGGGCTGTCGACCACCACGAATGCTTCTGATATCGTGTGGGGTGACGGCAACACCTCAACTGTAGAGCTGATTGTTGCACCTGGCAGCCAAGTTTACGTCTGGCTTGAGGCAAACTATCCTGGCACGGGTCGCTGGGGCATCATCAACTACTTCTTCGACCTGACCCGCCAGAGCCAAGACGGCAACGTGGCTGGCGAAGACCTGCGACCGTTTATGGATGTTGTTCAAGGCACTGACTTTGTTCCCAATCTTGGCTCGGGCTACACTTGGCAAGCGCAGTATCTCGCGCCTCGCGGAGGCGGCGACGACATCTACGCTAACAGCGTTGCCCCTGATAACAACTCCTTCCCCTTCGTTACGGACGCTGGCGCTGCATTCAAGCTGCTGACCACCCGCACCTCGCCCGTGCGCACGGTGACGGTTCGCTTTGCTATCCAGCTGGACAATAACATTCCGTTCCGCCGCTACGAGCTGAGCATGAACCCGATTGCGGGCAAGGCTTCCTACGCCTCCCACAGCTTCGGCGCGGGCGGACAGATTGGTTCGGAAGGCGTGACGGTGCGCACCAACTTCGGTACGCAGCTGAATCCTGCTGACCAGTACGGCTCGCGTCTGGGCGCGACGCTGTTCGTTCCCGAGCCTGCCAGCATGATTGCGCTGGGCAGCGGTCTGGTCGGTCTGCTGGCGCTGCGCCGCCGCCGCGCGAACTAAGCGGTTCTAACTTGCTCGCCCCTGATGCTTCAGGGGCGGCTTCCTGCAGTTATCCGGCTACGCCCCGATGGTTCGGGGCGTTTGCTGTTTTAAGTACGCCTTCTTTCCCCTGTTCCGCTCGCGCTTTTCTGAACGAGGGTATCCTTCTCATACGATGCGCAGCGACGCTTCCGCTCTAAGACAACGCTGGAAACAGGTGTGGACGTCCCCCTGGCTCATCATCGGGGTCGCCTTGCTGATGCGACTGAGCTTCACGGCGGCTTGGGCGCCCTGGCAGGACGATCTGAACCGCCTCGTGCTGAACGCGCCGAACGCCGACTCTGGCTCCTACCACACCGCCGCGCTGGTGCTGATGCGCTACTGGAACCGACCGGGCGTAGTGCTGGAGGAACAACCCGAAGCGGTGCATGCTATCCTCAACCGCCCGCCGGGTTACCCTCTCTTGATGGCGAGCGTCTACAGCCTCTTCGGTATGCGCCCTGTTTGGATTGTCTGGCTGCAGGTACTGCTGGATGTGGCAGCGTGCTGGCTCGCCATCCGTGCGCTGACTCTCATCCGGGACGCGCGGGCGGGCGCGCTGGGCGGGTGGCTCTATGCGCTCAATCCCCTGCTCATCAACGCCACAGGACATGTGCTTTCGGAGAGCGTGTTCGTTTTTTTGTTGACGCTTTCCCTACTTTGGTTTGCCTGTCTGCGTATTCGTCCATCTTGGTGGTCTGCACTGGCGCTGGGACTGACGATTGGCGTTGGCGCGACCGTGCGCGCCAGCCTGCTCTATTTTGCCCCTGTGCTGATAGTGATGTTTCTGACACAGCCGTTAGCGTGGCGTCAGCGACTGGGTTTGTCGGGCTGGTATGTGACAGGCATCGCCGCCCTGCTGACGCCGTGGGTCGCCTACAACTGGGTTCACTACGGCTCCACGAAACTCACACTCGCGGGCGAGTATCACCTGCTGCACATGGCGGCGTATCTCAAGGGCGGCGAGCGGGTCGCGCCATCGGCGATGCGGGGCGAGCTGATTGAGGCAGCACTCGCCCGCATGCGCCACGAAGGATTGGATCCAAATCGCCAGATTTTTGAGCGAGGACGCTACTATCGCGCGGTCGCCTTGGAGTTCATGCGTCAGAATCCGCGCACCGCGCTCAGCCTCTGGATACGCGGTATGGCAGGGTTCTGGCGCAGCGCAGGCGGCGTGGACGCGCCCTCGGAGTCGCTCCGAGAAGCACGGAGTCTCAAACTCTATTTTCAGCTCTACCATGGGCTTTACATCGTGCTGTTGGCTGCGGGGCTGTGGCGGGTCTGGGG
>JAOAFW010000379.1 GCA_026416065.1 Fimbriimonadales bacterium | reverse complement strand
GTGGAAATCTTCAGCGGTCAGGGGACGCTGCTTGACATGAATAGCGACCTCATCCCAGCGAATCACGAGTTAGCCGATGCTGCTGTGTTGCCTGATGGCTTGATTTTTCTGGCGTATCCTGCTTCGTCCACGCAGCCCGTCATCCTGATGCGAACCGATCTGGAACCGCAACCGCTTTGGCAACGAGCGGATTTAGGCTCTATCGTGGGCAGTCCGATTGAAGCGCGCGCCCGACTCTCTGTAGGAACAGGCGGGGAAATCACGGTTAGCTTGATAGACTTCCCGGGCGGACGCTTGCGCATCAGCCGTGTGAGCGCAAACGGAGCGCTAAACGCTCGCTATGCTTTGAACCTAAGTGTTTTGTTAGCTTCCATTCGGCTCTTCACCCAGAACTCAAGCGGCGAGATGTTCGTGTGGCTCAGCCTCTACACGCCGCCCTGTTTGCGAATCGGCGCGGCGGGCGAGGTACGCTTCACCCTCTCGCCACAGCATCAGCAAAACGCCTACGACCTCGTGTACGCCCTTGCAGTGGATCAACGGGGAAATTCCGTGCTGACCCGCTACAGCACAAACCCGAACTACGCCACCTACAACCTGAGCTATGACGCTAACGGCGCAAGGCGATGGAACGAGCCTGGGCTGACCTTCGGATTCTTCGATCGCTCGGGCAACTGGATTAGCGTAGGCAACTACTGGGAGCAAAACTCCGCGTCGCGTATCCTGAAGCGGGACGCAAACGGGAATATCCTCTGGAACCGCACCTATTCGGGTGTCGGTAGCCTTTGGACAGGCGGGGTCGCCTCCGACAACGCCTTCTACATCAAAGCGTGGGGAACCAATAACGACTGGCTCCACAAGTTCTCTCCCGAGGGCGCGCTGCTCTGGACGCGCAGTGTGGGTTTCAGCTACCAAACCCTGGTTCCGGACAGTAGTGGAGGCGTCTATGTGTCTACGGATGGCAGACGAACGAGCCGCTTTGCGGCGGATGGAACCCTGTTGTGGACAGTGGACGCGCCGCTGTATTACGGGAGCATCATCTCAGTTGATATTCTGTTCGCCGCCGCGCTGGAGGCATGGAACCCACAGCAAGCCGTCTGGCGATTGAGCCGCGTGAACCCCGGCGGCTCTCTGGGCTGGATCCGAGATATCGCGACCAACAGCGACACGAACCTGTTTTTCATGAGCGCGTCGGATGAGCGGGTCTACGCTGTCTTTCACGATAGGCAGGGGCGTCTGCGCGTGTTCAGCCTCGCTCCCGCGACGGGCGCGCTGCTTTGGGAACGCCTGTTCGAATGGATTACCGACCAACCCCAAGTGGCGGTAGACAGCGCGGGCAACCTGTATCTGGCGTTCCGCCGCTACGATGGCGACTCGACGGCAATCCTTGCGCTCAAACTTGCCCCCAGCGGCGAGCAGCTCTGGGCGATGGAGTACGCGCCGCGCCCCAACGCGCCCGCGCAGTTGATGGGGCTAACGGTGGACGCGCAGAACCGCGTGCTGCTCGCCGGTGAGGTGGTGTCGGAAAGCGGCGACTCCGACCTCTTTGTCGCTCAGTTCCGTCAACCGATTTTGGGCGACGCGAACGGCGACGGCTGCGTCGACGACGCTGACCTGCTTGCCGTGCTGTTCGCCTTCGATGAGGGAGACCTGAACGGCGACGGCGTTTTGGACGACGCAGATCTGCTGCGTGTGCTGTTCAATTTTGGCGCAGGCTGCTAATCCATCCACCCCTGCGCTCCAGTGCAACAAAACTGGAGCGCAGGGGTATGCCTTAGACAACCAAACTCTGCAAAGGTCAAGTCGTCCTGCTTTGTCGCCCTCATACTCAAGCCATTCTCCTGCAAGGCGGGATTTCAAGCATTGCTGTGCCGTCGGCGGGGACGCCGACGCTATACACGCGCCCTGCGCAGCGTCAGCGTCCCCACCGACGACACGACGGCTTTGCTCAGACGATTGATATGGTAAGGCGAAGCAGGAGATTCCTTAATTCTGTCCGCTACTCGGTAGCAGGTGGATCGAACGCTTGTCGATAGTGCCGAATCTGCGCGGGCATGATGGTCATGTCTACGACGACCACATCGAAACGGCATTCCCGAAACGCGAGTTGAGGATTTTCATCAAGAAACCGCTGCGCGAGCCGGGTGAGCTGCGTTTGCTTGCGTTGGTCGATGCTTTCCTCCCCCGCACCATAAGCAAGCGAGCGGCGCGTTTTCACCTCAATAAACGCCAGTGTATCGCCGTCCAGCGCGACGATGTCCAGCTCGCCCTCCCGTTTGCGCCAGTTGCGCGCCAGAATCTGATAGCCCAGCGCGTGCAGAAACTGCGTTGCCTGCTCCTCGCCCACACGGGCTAACCGTGCGCGGTTCACAGAAAAATTGTAGCACGGGCAGGAACGCCCGTGCCAACGCTCAAGCCCGTTATTCGCCCACCTGACCAAAGTTGAACAGCACCATCAACAGGTCGCTATCCTCCACTCTGCCGTTGCCGTCGAGGTCGATAGATGGGTTGTTTGTGCCGAAGTTGAACAGCACGAGGAGCAGGTCGGCATCATCGATGCGGTTATCGCCGTTCACATCACCGGGGATAAGCGTCAGGTTCAGGTTGCTGACACCCGGATAGCGCATACGGGCGTTCGGGACGCGCTTGAGCAGGGTGCCATGCGCCCGAATCGCGAGGTCGTAGTAGCCGAGGTAGTTGAAAAAGTTCACCGAGAAGTTGCCCGAGCTATTGAGGGTTCCGCTTTGGGTTGCAATCGGGTTGCCGCCGCCCTGAGGACGCAGCACGACCTCCACCGTGCGCCCGGTGTAGCTGCCGGCGTAGTTCTGGATCTGCACACGCCCGCGCACAGGCACGGTCATGGCTTTTTCCACAGAGGCTTGCAGGTTGATGATTCCATGCGCCACATAGTTCACGGGCATCGCCGTGCTTTCGATGAGTTCGCGCACCGCCTGCACCCGCGCAACGGAACGGTCGTTCGGACCGTCGGCGACGAGCGAATAGAGCAGCGCGGCTTGCGCCGTTACGAACGGGGCTGCGTAGGATGTAAAGCCTCCCATATTGCGCCCGTAGGTATTGTTTCCATCGCGCGTCGTGGAATACACATCCCCGCTCGGCGCGGCGACATCGACCCAGCTGCCGTAGGTTGAAGGTCCGGATTTTGTTCCATCAAGATTGCACGCGGCGACGGCGATACAAGGGGTGTACCAGGCAGGATAAAATGGGCTCGTACTATTGGTGTTACCAGCTGCAGCGGCGATTACCACACCGGCATTCCAAACATCATTTAGCACAGAAGCGAAACTACCCCACGAGCTTCCGCCTAAACTGAGGTTAATCGAGTGCGCCCCTTGAGTAACGGCATAGTTGAGAGCGTCGACTATGTCATTCAGGAAACCTTGCCCACTGTCGCGGAACACCTTCACGGGCAGTATCTTGCCATTCGGTGCAACGGATGCCACCCCGCGGTTGTTGTTCGTGACCGCACTCGCGATTCCCGCCACGAAGGTTCCATGCCCGTGGAAATCGCTGGGATTGCTATCGCGCACGCCGTTCGCGTCGCCGCCGAAGTCGTAGCCCGGTAGCAAACGCGGCTGCAGGTCTAAGTGGTCTAACCGCACGCCCGTATCCAGGATCGCCATGACGAAGCGATCGTCGCCGCGCCAGAGCGACCACGCCTGCGGTGCGTTGATGTACGGCAGTGCAGGCTGCTGCGGATAGAAGGTATCGTTCGGCGTCCAGCCGTCTGCGAGATGAATGTGCCAGTTCGGCTCAGCGGCTTCAAACCAGCCCGATTTACGCAGTTGTGCTGCAACTGCTCGCATGTCGGCGTAGGGGTTGAGTTGCCACAATTCGTAGTCGAGGTATTCCCCGCGTCGGATGAGTTGTGCGCCTGCTGTTTGACGCGCCCACGCGCGCTGTGTGGGCGTTATGCCGTTCCGAAACTTCACCAGAACTTGCCCCGGCGCGTACTCCAGCGCAGGAGTCTCCAGTTGACCGCGCAGCCCATGCTGCGCATAAGCCTGCCCAAATCCAAGAAACACCGCAAGGGCGTAAACAATCCATCGTTTCATAGCCTTTATTATACATCGATTTTGGGAAGTCGAATCGTGCCAGACCGCTTAACCACGCAGACGAAGAGCGAAACTGGCTTTACGGGCAGAGAGGGGGAACTCCGTTCATAGGTCTGGTGTATACTCCAGCTCCACCTCGCCGATGCGCACGATGTCGCCTTCCTGTGCGCCCAGTTCCTGCAAACGGCGGAAAATGCCCAGTCCCTTGAGCCGTTTCTGCATACGTAAAATCGCCTCATGGTTGCCAAAGTCGGTACGCTGCACGATTTCCAGCGGGAGTGTCCCTTCCACCACGAACACATCATCTTCTTTGTAGACGCGGGTGGGTTGGCGTTGGGGCTTGGCAATTTCTGGCGTCGGCTCCAGAAACGGTTCGGGCGGTGGCAACTCGGCGATACGCTGTGCCAGCCGCGCCAACAACGGCTCCAGCCCTTCCCCTGTGTAAGCGGAGATGGCGAACACCTCATAGCCTTGTGCTTCCAGGGCTGCTCTCGCCTCGTCGACACTTGCGCGCTCTTCAGGGACAAGGGTGTCAACTTTGTTCAGTGCGACCAGCGCAGGCTTGTGTGCGAGATCTGGCTTGTATAGTTCCAGCTCGTGTCTGAGTAGCTCGAACGCTTCCAGCGGCGGCTCCGTCGCGAAGGGAGAAGCATCCAGCAGGTAGAGCAAGAGGCGCGCCCGCTCTACATGGCGCAGGAACTGGTGCCCCAATCCAACCCCCGCGTGTGCGCCCTCGATTAAGCCCGGAATGTCAGCGACCACGAAGCTCTGTTCCTGATACCTCACCACGCCGAGATGGGGCACGAGGGTTGTGAAGGGATAATCGGCGATTTTGGGCTTGGCGGCGGAGATTCGGCTAATCAGCGTGCTTTTACCCGCGTTGGGCATGCCAACGATACCCACATCGGCGAGTAGTTTCAGCTCGAGGCGAAGGGTGCGCTTCTCGCCGGGCAAGCCTTTTTCGGCGAATCGAGGCGCCTGACGAGTGGGGGTGGTGAAGTGCGCGTTGCCGCGTCCGCCTTTGCCCCCGCGTGCTGCGATAAACTTCTGACCGGGACGCGCCATATCGGCAAGCAGGTCGCCCGTCTCAGCATCGTAGACCAGTGTGCCCAGCGGCACGCGCAGCGTGATAGATTTACCGTTTCGCCCCTTGCGATTGCTGCCGCTGCCGTGTCCCCCGCGCTCTGCTTTGTAGCGACGCTGGTAGTGGAAATCGAGCAGGGTGCTGAGTTTGGGGTCAACGATTAGAATCACGCTGCCCCCATCGCCCCCGTCGCCCCCGTCGGGACCCCCACGAGGCACGTATTTTTCGCGTCGGAACGAGACACACCCATCCCCGCCGCGTCCTGCTTCCAGCTCGATCACCGCCTCGTCGATGAACACAGGGGATTATACCCACGAACGAGAACCTCACCCGTAAAAATGCCGTCTAATTCGCATGAGCGGGCGACAGCACTGTGAAATTTTCACGGGGATATGGAATACCACCCTTGCGGGCGGCAAAATCTCACGGAACGAGGTGAAATGACGATGAGCCAAGGAAACTGGCAGAACCGCAAGCCGGTACGGCTGACGAAGCGCGAGATCGAGGTGCTAAGCCTCATCGCTCAGGGACGCTCCTCACAGGAAGTGGCGGACGCGCTTTTTGTGAGTAAACGCACGGTGGACTTCCATCTGGCGAACATCTATGAGAAACTGAATGTGAACAACCGCGTGAAAGCGTTCCGACGCGCGGCGCAGATGGGACTGATCCCCGTCGAAGCCTTCTTCGGCGAGGTTGCGGACTGAGGAGGGGGATACCCAGCAACATGCAGGGCGGAGGCGCGCTTCCGCCCTGCTAATCAATTGGGCTGAACTGCTCGTAAAGTGAGCTGTTAACCGCCGTCAGGACAATCCCAACGAACAGGTTCGCCCCGAACGCCAGCCCCGCCGCAAGCAGCAAATTCCATTTCAAAACCATTCCCAGAACCAAGATTCCCAGCCCGGGTGCGCCGCTTAGAAACAGTGCGGGCACCATCAATACGCCGGTCAAGAGCCGCTGTGTGTAGTCCGAAGGGTCGGGATTCACTAGGGCAATCCACATCATCGCCATCTGCAACACGACACACCACGAGATGGCGACCATGCTTCCTCCCAACCAGAACAGCCAATCTTGAGGAAAGAGCGCGCTGACGGTAATTACGGTCAGCGATTGTGAGAGGGTGAACAGCACAACTGTCGGCAGCGACTCCACAATGACTACGGCGCGCGGAACGAACGGCAGCGGTTTCTGCCACTCCACCCGGCGCAGCATATCCGTCATGCTGTAGTACGCGCCAAAGGCGATAAAGAACACCACCAGCGACTGCGCCGTCACATAGACAATCCGCAGAGCAGCGGTGAGGTCACGCTCCGGATTCGCGCCAAGCTTGACCATCCACATAAACCCCACAGGCACTGCCGCCATAATCGCGATCATGATCAGGTTGCCCCAGCCACTGGCACGCCATGTAATCAGCAGATCGCGCCAGAGCAGCGCCCACACACCGCGTGGCGTCCAGCGCTCTAACCAGTTCAGGGAGCGCAACGGCTTGCGTGAAACTGTCTGCGCTTTGCGCTCGATGTAAGCGCGAAACGGGTCACGCTGCATCGCTCGCGCTTGCGCCCCTTTCCGCGCCAGCGACGCGCCTACTTCATACAACCTTTCCTGATAACGCACCAGTGCAGCGTTGCCAACCACTGTACCAATAAACCAGAATACCAGTCCAAACCAGAGCGCGGGGGTGAAACCGTTGTACAGCACCAGTGCGGCGTCCGCCAGGGCACGCACGGGCAACAATGCGATATAAGCAGGCTGCCACTCAATCGCCTGACCAATATATACCGCGAATCCCGAGCCTGGCATGGCAAGGCGCAGCATCCACACTTTGCCGCCCACCAGCGCGACGCACAGCACCGCCCATCCGATAAGCGCCCATGCCCACACCTTACGCCGACTGCGCCCGGCAACCTCCATCGCCTCCAGCGCAACGCTCCCCAATAACGCCGTCGCGAACACCATCAAGTAGAGGACGGGGTAGACCAGCACCGCCCATATGCTGGTCGCAGGCTGCTGCATAGCGGTTATCATCCTTAAGTTCGTCCCGCCGAACATCAGAATATAAACCACCAGCAACAAGAGGAAAAACAGCGCGCCCAGCATGCCCCGAATCAGGATAATTCCCCGGAACAGGGCGAGTGGTTTGAGAGGCGTTGTGAAGAGATAATGTACATCGCTTTCCTGAATCAAGATCTGCGCCGGGCGAAAGACGGAGGGAATAATCGTGAACACCGCATAGAACCAGTGGACGATTACGATAATCCCCAGTGAGCGCGTGAGGATTTGTTCGGGCTGTATAGGGG
>JAOAFW010000348.1 GCA_026416065.1 Fimbriimonadales bacterium | reverse complement strand
CATGGAGCTCGGCTCCACTGTCTGCACGCCTACCCAGCCACGCTGCGGCGAGTGCCCCGTGAGCCATCTGTGCGCCGCCTATCAGCGTGGGCAGCCGACAGCGGTGCCTGAACCCAGTCGGCGTGCGCCCACCCGACAGGTGGTCGATGTCTCCGCCATCGTTGAGTGGGAGGGACGATTTCTGTTGGCGCAACGCGTTCCCGAAGGACTCTGGGGTGGGCTGTGGGAGTTTCCACGCGCCACACGGCAGGGACGCGAGAGCCTGGAAACCGTTGCCGCACGCGCCGCCGCTCAGGTCGGACTTCAAGCGGAGCCATTCTGGGTCCTCGCAACCGTCAAGCACACTGTGACCTATTCCCGGATTCAGCTCTATGGTTATCTCTGCCAATGGCAGGGAGGCACGGCGCAACGCGGCGACTACGCAACCGTCGAGTGGGTCGCCCCCGAGGACCTGGCGGACTACCCGCTCTCCGCGCCCCAGCGACGCCTTGCGCACGCGCTGACCCAGTACGCGGGACAGGTATAATCCCTGCGATGCTCAGCCACGAATCGATGAAAATGTGGGGCGGGCGCTTCGAGGGCAAGCTCTCGCCCGAAGCAGAGGCGTATTCCTACTCGCTCCAGCACGATATTCGGCTCTGGAAACAGGAGCTGCAGGCGAGCGCAGCCCACGCCCGGATGATGGGGATCACGGGGATGCTCAGCGCGCACGAGGCGAACCGTATCGTCGACGCGCTGCTCGAAATCCATGCCGAGATTGAGGACGGTGAATGGCTCCCTCTCGATGAATATGAGGACATCCACACCGCGATTGAAGCCCGACTTTATGAGAAAATCGGCGCGCTGGCAGGCAAACTGCACACAGGGCGCAGTCGCAACGACCTGGTGGCGACCGAAGTGCGTATGTGGCTGCGTGAGCGTACGACGGACTTCGCCCGCGCCCTGCTGGGACTCTGCATCCAACTGATGCAGCTCGCTGAGCAGCACAAAGAGACGCTGATGCCCGGGTTGACCCATCAGCAGCATGCCCAGCCCGTAACGCTGGGACATCACCTGATGGCGCACTGCTGGGCGTTCATCCGCGACCTTTCAAGACTGGCGCATGCGGGCGACCGCATGAACCTCTGTCCGTTGGGCGCAGGCGCGCTATCGGGCACGACCTTCCCCATCGACCGCGAACTGCTGGCGGCGGAACTGGGCTTCGCGATGCCCATGCCTAACAGCATGGACGCCGTATCCGACCGCGACTTCATCGCCGAGTACTTGTTCGTGAGCGCACTGCTGATGGTGCATCTCAGCCGCCTCGCGCAGGAGCTGATTCTCTGGAGTACTCCAGAATACGGCTATGTCGAGCTTTCGGATGAACACACCACAGGCAGCAGCATCATGCCCCAGAAGAAGAACCCCGACATCGCCGAGCTGATTCGGGGGCGCAGCGCGCTGGCTATCGGCAACCTGACAAGCATCCTCGCGTTGCTCAAAGGGCTGCCGCTCACCTACAATCGCGATATGCAGGACGATAAGCCTCTGCTATTTGCGACGATGGACACCGTGACGCCCTCCGTGCGCCTGATGAGCGATATGCTGGCGCAGGCGCGTTGGAACACCGAGAGGATGCGCGCTGCACTGCGCGGAGACTTCTCCACCGCCACAGAACTGGCGGACTACCTCGTGCGCAAGGGCGTACCGTTC
>JAOAFW010000315.1 GCA_026416065.1 Fimbriimonadales bacterium | reverse complement strand
GCCAAAGCTCTGCCCCGCCAGCGCACTGCACACGGGCGAGGTGGGCTACATCACGGCATCCATCAAATCGGTCAAGGACGCGCAGGTGGGCGACACCATTACCTCCGCGACGAACCCCGCGAAGGAACCCCTGCCCGGCTTCCGTAAAGTGAAGCCGATGGTGTTCTGCGGGCTGTATCCCGTGGAGGGCGATAAGTACGCCGACCTGCGCGACGCCTTAGAGAAACTCAGCCTCAACGACGCCGCGATTACCTTCGAGCCCGAAAACAGCGCCGCGCTCGGTTTTGGTTTCCGATGTGGCTTCCTGGGACTGCTGCACATGGAAATCGTGCAGGAACGCCTCGAGCGCGAGTTCGGCTTGGAACTCATCGCCACCGCGCCCAGCGTCGCCTACCGCGTCTACACCGAAGACGATGAGATGCTGGAAATCGACAACCCCACCCACTGGCCCAACCCCGGCAAGATTGAGCGCGTGGAGGAGCCTATCGTGAACGCGACGGTGATGGTGCCTAACGACTATGTGGGCGCGGTGATGGACCTGTGCATGAACCGTCGCGGCGAGTTCGTGAAGATGGAGTATCCCACGCCCCAGCGCGTGATTCTGTACTATCGCCTGCCACTCAGCGAGATCCTGCTGGACTTCTATGACCAGCTCAAAACCCGCACGCGCGGCTACGCCTCGTTCGATTATGAACCCGCAGGCTATCGCGAAGCGGATATGGTGAAGATCGACATCTTGATTAACGGCGACCCGGTGGACGCTTTGAGCTTCATCGCGCCGCGCGAGCGGGCTTATCCGCGCGCCCGCACGCTGGTCGAGAAACTCAAAGACGTCGTGCCCCGCCAACAGTTCGAGGTGCGCCTGCAGGCGGCGATTGGCGCGCGCGTGATTGCCTCCGAGACGATTAAGCCGTTCCGCAAGAATGTGATTGCCAAGTGCTACGGCGGCGACATCACGCGTAAGCGCAAACTGCTGGAACGCCAAAAAGAGGGCAAGAAACGCATGAAGCAGGTCGGCTCGGTGGAGGTGCCTCAGGAGGCGTTCTTGAGCGTACTGAAAGTGAGTGATTAATCGATGCTTGTATTACTCACTGGTTCCGCTGGGGTAGATTGACCGGTTAGGACGGCGGGTGAACACGAGGTTCGCCCGCCTGTGTGAAACGATCTCTTTTGGAAGTCGCTTATCGCTCCCGTACCTGCGCTCGTGTTTCCAGTCTGTTCAGCCAGAGGACGATTCCCGCGAGCACTGCTGCCACTGCCAGCGCGGTCGGCAGATAGGGGAGCCCCAGTGTTTCGTGGAGCGTGAGTTTGCCCAGATCGAGCGGTTTCATCAGCACGGGCTCCAGCATGGGATAGGCAAGGATAAAGGCGAACGCGCCCAGGAGACCGCCTGCGACGGCAAGCAGCCCATCGCGCACGCCTCCGCCCAAGCCAATCAACGCGGTACCGGGGCAGTAGCCGGCAATCGCCATCCCGACACCGAAGATTAACCCGCCTGTCAGAACGCCCCATACATAAAGCGACTTGACTTTCAGATGCGCGTACTCGGGCGCAAAGGTTGCCAGCATCGCCGCGCCCACCATCCCCACCGCAATCGCCGTGAGCATCACCTTAAGCATGGTGAAATCGCGAAACGCCAGCCCGCGCATCACCAAACCGCAGCGGCTAAACCCCGCACGGTGCAACGCGAATCCAAACATCAGCCCTGTAATCAAGCCTAAAACCTGAGTCGTTTCCATACTTACCTCCTTATTGCCCGTTCGAGCGTTTGAGCAAGAGGCTCGCGGTTAGCACACCTGTTGCGCACGCCGCCGCGCCGAACCGGAACCCAC
>JAOAFW010000267.1 GCA_026416065.1 Fimbriimonadales bacterium | reverse complement strand
TGCGCGCGATCCTCTCGAGCGGACAATCACCGTTGTAATAAGTAGTTTCCAACAAGGACTCACTGTGAGAGCGAAGCGAGGGGGCACAGCGAAACGCCGTGAAAAACGGCAGCATCAGCACACCCACCCCCATATCAGCAGCGCAACGAGCATCCCCATCGAGTAGGCTCTTAACTTACTCATGGCGGCTCACCCGAATAACACATACGCGGTTACGCCCCGATACCCCTGCAAGTTTGAACTGCCTGGACGAGCCACTGCTGGCGCAGTTCGGGTATCCTATAGCGTGGAGGATGAGAGCAATGGCGCTTACTGAAACACGGCTGTATCCAGGTATGGGGCTGACCACCACCCGCGCCCCATTTATCGAGATTGCGCGTAATCGCGGCGAACTGTATATCGAGCAGCCCTATGAGCTGTATTCTGAGGAGAATCACGAAGCGTGGCGACGACTTTATGCACGCATCCAGGATCGGTGGCAACGCTACGCCACAGAGAAGTTTCTGGAGGGCGTCTCTAAGCTCTGTTTAGACCCTAATCGCGTACCGCGCCTGGACGATGTAAACCAGTTTCTCGCGCCGCTGACAGGCTTCAAAGCAAAAGCAGTGTCGGGGTACGTGCCCGCCTACATCTTCTTCGATTGTCTGCGCCGACGCGAGTTCCCCACCACGATTACCGTGCGCGACATCAACTCGCTGGACTACCTGCCTGAACCCGACATCTTCCACGACATCGCGGGGCATGTGCCTATGCATACCGACAAACGCTTTGCCGATACGCTCGTGCGTTTTGGTGAGGCGGCGCATACTGCCGCGCGAATCGTGCAGGAAATCAAGGACCCCGAACTGCAGGTACAGCGCATCATCAGCATTACTCGCGCGCTGGCACGCTTCTTCTGGTTCACTATCGAGTTTGGGCTGATGCGCGGCACAAACGGCGATTTGAAAGTCTACGGCAGCGGTTTGCTCAGCTCCTACGGCGAGATCGCGCACGCCATCGAGTCGCCGGATGTACAACGCTATCCCGTTCAGCTGGAGTGGGTCATCAACCAGTACTTCGAGATCGACCACTACCAGCCATTGTTGTTCATCGTCGACTCCTTTGACCACCTGTTTGACCTTGTAGATCAGTTGGAGCGCTGGATGCTGGAGGGCAAACTGAATAACGTCGCTCCGGGCGAGCCAAACATGAGTGAGGAAGACATCCGCAGCTTCCTCGAGGCAACGGTGGATTGACGATGGAGACACTGCGCTGGGTGCTGGCGTCGCAGTCGCCGCGCAGGCGGGCATTGATGCGATTGTTCGGTAAACCGTTCGAAGTGCATCCCGCGCAGATTGAGGAACACTTACCCGAATACACGGCGCGACCGACAGCATTAGGCAAGCGTCTGGCACGAGCCAAAGCCGAAGCGGTCGCGCCATGTTATCCCGACGCCCTGATCATCGCCGCTGATACACTGGTGGTCATCGACGGGCGCGTTCTGGGCAAACCCGCCGATGAATGCGAGGCGTTCGAGATGCTCCGCATGCTTTCAGGGCGCACGCACACGGTGATTACCGCTCTCTGCCTATTGCTTCGGAGGCAGGGGCGCACCGAGCAACTCGTGCTGGACGCCCCGCGCTCGCGCGTGACATTCCGCGCACTGAGCGACGAGTGGATCCGCTGGTACATCGCCACCGGCGAGCCGTTCGACAAAGCGGGCGCGTATGGCATTCAGGAATATGGGGCATTGCTCATCGAGAAAGTACAGGGCTGTTATTTCAACGTCGTGGGGCTGCCCCTGGCAACATTGGCAAGTCGGCTGGAGCAACTCGGAGTGTGGCAACCTCAACGATGACACTCATCGAGGTTTCAAACAGAGAAAGTCGCCCACACTTCCCCATGATTCAAAGCGACGGCTGGTGCAAGTAGAGGGGGGGAACTCACCGCTTCTCAAACAGGTATAATCGAACGGCGGAAGGTGAATATCTTGACTTTTCCTGCCGATAATTTGTCGAATAGGAGTATATAGATGGCACGAAAGTTGCTGTGGTATCCACAGGACGAACCCATATGGGAGGGAAGTCTATGAGAGGGCTTATTTTACTATTGAGCCTGCTAATGCTGGCATCAGCGATGGCGCAGCGTTTGGAAGGCGCATATCGCCTCCATCCCGAAGACGTCATCCGTATCCAGGTTGTTGGGGAGCCTGAGTTGTCTGCGCCGCAGATTACCATCTCGCGCGATGGCAAAATCTCCGTACCCATCATCGGTGAAGTACGGGCGGCAGGCTTGACCACCACGGAACTTGAGGAATTAATCGGACGCCGTTATCGCGAAATGCAGATTCTGCGGGAGCCGCGCATCTCTGTTACCATCTTTCAGTTCCATCGTCCGCGCGTGTCGGTATTGGGCTTTGTGCAGCGCCCGGGTACCTTTGAGTTCAAGGAAGGCGATCGAGTCTTGGACGCGCTTTCTCTGGGCGGTGGCGTAATTCCCGAACGCGCCAAGCTGGAGGCAGCGTGGATGCAGCGTGCCGATGGGACAAAAATCGAACTCAACCTGTATCGCCTGCTCCTTGAGGGTGACCTGACTCAGAATATCGCCATTCAAGATGGCGACACAATTTATGTACCGGAGGAAACCCAGAACCGCTTCTTTGTAGGTGGACAGGTGAAGCGTCCCGGGCTTTACACTTGGCGTCCCGGTTTGACAGCACTGGACGCGCTTTCCCAGGCGGGATGGGAAACGGAGCGCGCGCGCCTGAGCCACACCTTCGTGGTGCGCAAAAAACCTGACGGCAGCGAAGAGCGCATCCGTGTGGACATGGTACGTCTGCTCAACAAGGGTGATATGAGCCAAGATATTGCGCTGCAACCGGGCGACGTGGTCTACGTATCGGAAACCAACACGCCCAACTACGACCAAGTCTATCGTATTCTATCGGTTGCTTGGATTCTGCGTCAGCTGGATTATGGACGCTCGCTATGGCGACCGTGAGGAGGGAGGTTTCTTGTTATGAACTTGTGGCAAGCAATTAAACTGCTGAAACGACGCTGGTGGATTATCGGGTTGGTTACAGGTATCGTGACCAGCGCAGTGTTCGCCTACTTCTACTCGCAACCGCGTGAGTGGGAGGGCTTCGCCGTGATTGCGGAGTACCGCTCGCTCCAGGCGAACCGCACCGTGATTTACCCCGACCCCTACTCGCTGCAGGTAGACCTGATCACGCGCCTGCAGAACATCGCAAATGTCGTGGGCAGCTACGGCGTGCTGCTCAGCACATGGCGCGAGATTAAGGACAGCGGTCAGTGGGAACCCGCCGAGCGCATCAAACAAAGCGTACCCCCCAACGAACAGGACTATGCGGGCGTTGTAGACCTGGTACGCCGCACTGAAATCAAGCCGATCCCGAACACGGAGTACCTGAGTATCATCATCAAAACGGAAGGCGAGATCGAGGTTGCGCCGCAGCAAGCGCAGTACGTGATGGAAGTGCTATTACGTAAGTTTCAGGATCAATACAGCCAGCTCAACAGCCAGACCGCCCGTCCATCGCGTGAGTTTATCGAGCAAGAGTACCAACAAGCGCAACGCGAATACGAACGTGCCACCCGACAGCTCAGCGAGTATCTGAACCAGAACAAAGATGTCATCCAGTCGCAAAACCAGACGAATATCCTGTTGCAGTCGGTCTCGCGGGCAGAGTTGCAACTATACGACGCAGAAGTGGCGCGTCAGTCAGCAGCGTCGCGACTGGCAAGACTGACGCAACAACTGAATCAAGAGGAGCGACGTCCCGGCGGCGGTGAATTTCGCCAGCTGAGCAAGGTGACGCGCAACAATCCTATCCTGCAGCAGACGCAGTCAGAGTTAGCCCGCGCCCAAAACGAACTGCAGGCACAAATCGCTCAGGGACGCGGCGACAACCACCCCGAAGTGCTGCGCATTAAGGGGCGCATCGAAGAGCTGGAGAAGCAGCTGGGCGAGCAACAAGCGATGATCCTAGACGCGGAAACCATCGGCTTGAACAATCTCTACGAATCCCTCAAGCGCGAATATCTGCAGGCGATAGTGGAACTGCAGGTCGCTGAGAAGCGCGTGAACGAACTGCGCACACAACTTGCCGAGCAACGCGCTAAGTTGGACGGACTGCCTGAAAAACAGCGCGTTGCGGATGATCTGACGCTCAAAGTACAACTTGCAGAAGGCAAGGTGCGCTTGCTCAAACAAAAACTGGACGAGGCGCTCACTCGTGAGAGCGAACTGCAGACGGCGGGCTTTGTGAAGATTATCGACGGCCCCGGCGCACGTCCAGTAGATAAGAACTTGCCCCTGCGCGTCGCGCTCGCTTTCGCGCTCAGTTTAATCCTCTCCACAGGTCTCGTGCTGCTGCTCGGGCAGGTCGATCAAGGTATCTACACACCGAGCCAGGCGGAAGCGTTGTTTGGCGTGCCGGTGATTGCCGCGCTGCCGCGCGTGACCCGCACCCTGCTTTCGCGCGACCGCGCGGAGCAAACGCCGCTCAGTGCATCGTACCAACTGCTCTCTACCAGCCTGATGGAGGCGAACGGCAAACTGAACGGACCCGCCGTAGCGATCACAGGCGCAGACCCTGATGTAGGACGTACCACCGTCGCCTACAACCTCGCGCTCACTCTCGCTCGAGATGGGGTGCGCGTGGTGCTGATCGACGGCGATATGCGCAATCCGCAACTGCACCGCCTCGTGCGTGCTGATGTAAACCATCCCGGACTCAGTGACATTCTGTCAGGGAGAGCGACGCTGGAGCAGGCGGTACAACAGACGTCCGTCGAAGGGCTGGTGTTCATCGGGGCAGGTTCGCCGCCTGAGAACCCTGTCCGGCTGCTGCGCTCGCCCGAGATGCAACAGCTACTGGAGACCCTCAAAAAAGTGGCAGACTTCATTGTCATCGATACGCCCTCCGCAACGACCTTCGCCGATAGCACGGTGATTGGCTTGACGGCAGGGAATGTGCTGGTGGTGCACGCCGCAGGACAGGGCATGACCGACGCTACGCGCGAGATGCTGGCGCGCCTGAAACAACACAACGCAAACCTCGTGGGCGTGGTGCTGAACAAGGTGCGCCTCGACGACAGCGTGGTCTACCGCCACTTCCAGAAAGGGTATCAGCGTGCCATAGGCGGGCGGAACGGCGTTGCGGAACGCGCCGCATTACCCGCTGCCGGTAGCCGCGTGGACGACTCCGAACCCGAACAGACGACACCACGCGACTAATTGCATTCTCAGGGGGCGCGTTGCTGCGCCCCCGTTGAAAGGAGCGAAACGATGGCAAGCCGACCGAGTACAACGACCTTAGAGCCGGCGGCGGGCAAAACGACGACACGCCCGCACGCGCCCGAATGCTCACCCTTCGCGGAATATATCCCCGAAGTCAAAATCCCGCACGCTGTCCTCAAACGGCTCATCGACATCGTCGGCGCGTCGCTGGCGCTTATCCTGCTCTCGCCTGTTATGCTCACCATCGCCCTGCTGATCCGAATCGAATCGCCCGGTCCCATCTTCTTTCGCCAGATCCGGCTCGGACGCTATGGCAGACCGTTCATCATGTACAAGTTTCGCTCCATGCGCTGCAACGCGCAGGAACTACAGCCCCTGATTATGCACATGAACGAAAAGCAGGGGGGCGCGTTCAAAATCAAACACGACCCCCGAATGACTCGCGTGGGGCGGTTCATCCGCAAATACAGCCTCGATGAGCTGCCTCAACTGTTCAATGTGCTAAAGGGCGACCTCAGCCTCGTGGGCCCGCGCGCGATGGCGCCCTATGACGTGAACCGCTTCGATAGAGTGGAGTACTACACGCGCTTCGCGGTGCCACAGGGTTGCACGGGGCTGTGGCAGGTCAGTGGACGTAGCAACCTGACTTTCGATGAATGGATGCGCCTCGACATCTATTACGTGGAAAATATCTCCTTGGGACTGGATCTCAAAATCCTGTTCCGTACCATTCCAGCGATTCTAAAAGGCGATGGGGCATACTAAGCAGCGGTTCTTGGTGACGGGGGGCGCGGGATTTATTGGCTCGCATCTGACGCGGTTTCTGCTCCAGCACGGACAGGTGCGCGTGCTGGACAATCTCTCTACAGGCGCGCTGGACAACCTGCGTGAAGTAAGGAATGAAATCGAGTTCCTTCGTGGAAGCGTCGCCGAACCCGACACTGTGCGGGAGGCGGTGGATGGCTGCACAATGGTATTCCACCTCGCCGCGCAGGTCTCCGTTCCTCTGTCGATGGAGCTGCCAACCGAAACGTTTGAGGTGAATGTGTACGGCACGCAGTTGCTGCTGGAGGCGGCGCGCCAGGCGGGCTGCACGCGGTTCGTGTTCGCCTCCTCCGCGGCGGTGTATGGCGATTCGCCGCGCCTACCTAAGCGCGAAGGCATGCACCCCGCCCCCATCTCGCCCTACGGCTGGAGCAAGTACTACGGCGAGCTGCTCTGCCGCGATTACTATCGCGTGTTCGGCGTGCCCACTGTGAGTTTCCGCTTTTTCAATGTCTACGGTCCGCGTCAGAACCCACGCTCGCAGTATGCCGCCGTCGTACCGCGCTGGATCACCGCCGCCCTGAACGACCGTAAACCAATCATCTTCGGCGACGGCAAGCAGGTGCGCGATTTTATCTATATCGACGACCTGATTCAGGGTATCTGGGTGGGAGCGACGCACCCAGAGGCGGTCGGCAAGGTGTTCAATCTCGCCAGTGGGGCGCGCTACACGCTGCTGGAACTGCTACAGGCGATTGAGCAAGCGGTGGGCTATCCCCTCCAGCCAGAGTTTCACCCCCCTCGCGCGGGCGACATCCGTCGCTCCTACGCAGACATCCGCCGGATGCAGCATACGCTGGGCTATCAGCCCCGCTACACTCTGCAGGAAGGCATACGACGCACTGCGGAAGCCTATCAGAAGGAGGCGGTGTTGGTATGAGCCAGACGCGCGTTGCGGTAAGCCCTGTCAGTATCGGCATCGCCATGATTCAGGCGATGCGCCCCCATCAGTGGATTAAAAACCTGCTGGTGTTTGCTGCGCTACTGTTCACGGCGCAGTTCACGAACCTCACGCTGCTGTGGCAAACCGTGCTGGGCTTTTTCGCGCTCTGCTTCACGGCAAGCAGCATCTACTTGGTGAACGATATTTTAGACCGCGAGCGCGACCGCCATCACCCCAAAAAGCAGCATCGCCCGATTGCGTCGGGGCGGCTGCCTGTGCCTGTGGCATGGCTGGGCGCGGCAGTATCGCTCGCGCTCGGGCTGGGGCTGGCGTTCTGGCTGCGCGTCCCATTCGGCGTGATTGTGCTGGTGTATGCCATCCAGAGTACACTGTATACCTTCTACCTGAAGCACATTCCTCTGTTGGATGTGGGCGTGATTGCGCTGGGATTTTTGTTGCGGGCGACGTCGGGCGCAGTGCTGATTGAAGCCTACATCTCCCCGTGGCTGATTATCTGTACCTTCTTTCTGGCGTTGTTTCTGGGGTTTGCGAAGCGACGGCATGAACTGGTGTCGCTGGGCGAGGACGCATCCAACCATCGCAGCGCACTGGGCGACTACTCCGCAAACATGCTGGAGCATCTACTCACTATCTGCATGGGGCTAACGCTTCAATCCTACGCGATTTATGTGATTCTGTCTGAGACGGCGAAAAACCACCCGAACCTCTGGTATACTTTGCCTGTGGTCACTTACGGATTGCTGCGCTACTTTTTCGTGGTGCACCGCTACGACGCGGGAGGCAGCCCTGAGAAGCTGATTGTGTCAGACAAGCATATCGCGCTCTCGGTCGTGGTATGGGGCTTGATTGTGCTTTGGGTGATGCGAGGATGAGCATGCTGCGGAGAACGCGCTCGAAGGTACAAACTCTACCGCTTGGGGTGCGCCAGTTCCTCAAGTTCGCCACTGTAGGCGCGATGAACACGGCGATCGACTGGAGCCTGGCGTTTCTGCTCACCTACTACACGCCAATTCCACGCCTGCTGGGAACAGGTTTCGTGAACCTCACGGGTGTCCCGTTCCGCCCCGAAGCCACTGCCGTGTGGTTCGCCAAGTTCATCTCGTCGGGTACCGCCACAGTTAACAGCTTCATCTGGAATCGTCGCTGGACTTTTCGCGTTCGGGACAGGCGGGCGCGCACGCCCCAGTTCGCCAAGTTCGTCACGGTGAATGTAATCGGCATGCTGCTCAATTCCACGATTACCACGCTGCTGATTCGCCCGTTTCTGCCTGAGCCGCCGCGCATCGCGTTCATGGCGTGTCAGGCGACGGCGACCGCCATCGTGCTGTTCTGGAACTTTTTTGCGAACAAATACTGGACTTTTCGTAGCACATCTGAGGTATCTGTAGAGTCTTAGACAGGAGGCGATATCGATGGATCAGTTCTTACTGGAGTTGAAAAAACTGCCTCGTCCCCAGCCCATACTGCTGGGGGTAGTAATTGCCTTCCTCGTGCTGGTGCTATACGCCTATCACGAGCCGATCCGAGACTATTGGCTGCCGCGCTGGGGCGATGAGAATGGCTACTATTCGTACGCCTATCTTGTGCCCCCGTTGGCGCTGGTAATGATCTGGATGCGTCGTGAGAGGTTGCTGCAGCTCCGGGCGCAGCCGTCATGGTGGGGCGTGCCCCTGTTCCTGATGGGTGCAGGCGCACTCCTGCTGGGACTGTGGGGATACTCTTCGTGGGTCGCCAGCATGGGGTTCCCTCTGTTCCTGATTGCTGCCAGCCTGCTGCTGTGGGGCACGAAAATCACATGGGTATTACTTTATCCGCTGCTGTTTCTCTATTTGATGATGCCCATGCCGTCGGTTGTGTTTGACGAAGTCACCAATCCCATCAAGGTCTGGTCTACCGAGGTCGCTATCGCGATGCTCAGCCCCTTCTATAACGTACTGCAGACCAGTCAGGTGACCTTCATGATGCCGTCGGGCTACGAGTTGCACGTCGGAGTGGAATGCAGCGGATTCAAGGTCACAATTGCCCTGCTGACCTTTATTCTGTTTTTCTTCACGATTGTCGATATGCCCCTTTGGAAGAAGTTGATTCTTCCTGCCGCGCTCCTGCCGATTGCCGTCATCTCGAACGGTTTGCGCATCGCGCTGATTGGGGTGGCGGGGCACGAGTGGGGTCCGCAAGCCGCGAAAATCGCGCACGAGGGCTATGAGGCGACGCTACCCGCATTCGGTACCGTAAACATCCCCACCACGGGTGCGCTGGAGATACTCATCCCATTCGTGTCGTTGTTTCTCATCGCGAGGTGGTTAGGATGGAAGAAATGAAAACGAAACCTGAAGAGCGCAGTACGAGCGGAGAATCACATCTGGAAAATGACCTGCATCTGGATGGGAACGTTCAAGTCTCCGCGAACGGCGAGGGTGAACCGGGCTTTGCGGAAGACACCCAATCCAACTTGAATGGTGCGCCCCCACTGGAAGTGGTTGAGGGCGACGCTGGGGCTTCCAGCGCAACCTCTGAAGCGGAAACCATTCAACCCACGCCTGCGCCGCCGATGGACTGGAAACGCTTCGGCGCGCCAGTATTTGTGCTGATGTTTCTTACTATCGGGCTGGTACTGGCGGTGCGACTGCTACCGCGCCCTGCGCCCCTCGCAGAGGGCAAAACGCTTGCCAAGATTAAGCAGCAGCTGGGCGACTGGGTGATGATACAGGAGTACGAGATGTCGGAATCCGCATTCAACGAACTCAAACCCGACGAGTATGTCGCGCGTATCTACGTGAACCCGCAAGGCGATCAAGCAGACCTCTCGATTATCGCCGGCTCGCATACAGGCGCGTTCCACAACCCGCAGGTCTGCTTCCGCGTGCAGAACTGGGAGTTCGCCGATAACCAGAAAATTTTGCTGAACGTGCCCGGCAAAGACCCCATTCCCGCCCGGTTCGTGCGTCTGGTCTCGCTGGATGGGCAGAACCGTCAGGCGGTGGGCATCTATTTCTACTCGACGCCGATGGGGTATCGTGAAGACACTTCCTCGGCGCGTATCTTCCTGCTTCTCGCGCGTTTGACCGGGATGGATCAGCAGCGCGCCTACTTTGTGCGCTTCTTGAAAACGGCGCGCGGCAATCCCGAACAGGATCGCGAAGATATCAAGCAGTTCGCGGAGCAGTCGATTGCCTCGATGGCGCAGACCAATCCGGAAGTGATTCGATAGCGATGGCAGTGGAGCGCATCGTGCTGCGGGCAGACGAGATTGAGTCGGCGTTGCACGGCGGCGTCTGCATCCTGCCGATGCGCTTCGCTCTCGAGCGAGGCGAGCTGGTTGCGCTATTTGGTCCATCGGGTTCGGGCAAGAGCCTACTGCTGGCGCTAATCACGGGCGAAGTCGCTTTGGCAGGGGGCAGGCTGGAAGTGGCTGACTTCGCGGTGATGCCTGACCTTCCCGAAGGGCGCGCCCTGCGCTCCGCAACGCCCGCCAGCTTCCTCAAACGATACGCTGCGTCGTGGACACGCGCCGTTTATATGTTGGAACTCTTGGGCTTGGGCGAACGCATGGAGACCCCGCTGAGCGAACT
>JAOAFW010000260.1 GCA_026416065.1 Fimbriimonadales bacterium | reverse complement strand
TCTGGAGACAGGCACAGGCTCAATAAACAGCACGCTGTCCACCGAAAGCGCGTTCCATACCGCTTGTGCGTTGCCTTCAGCGTAGTAGAAGCGCAGGTCAGGATAGTACTTATGCACGGTCAGCCCCGCCGCTTGCAGCGTGGCGCGTACCGCGCCGTTTGTGTCGTCGCCAATCAGGTTGACATAGAGCGACACGCGCTCCGCGCCGCCTTTCTGCATCAGCGGCAACAGTGCGGGGTCTAACTTCTGGATGGGTTCGGGTATGCCGACCCAGCGCACGGCTTGAGTCGCCTCCAGCCGAGCCAACACATCGACGGGGATACGCGCCTGATAGGCGTTGTAGGGATAGAAGTCGAAGAACACGATGCCTGCGGCTTCCATCTGCTGTTTCATGCCTTCGGTCAATCGCTCGTTGAACAGGATGAGCGCGTGGACGACGGGGCGGGCGTTGTCCGAAGCGGGGTTGAAGGTCTGAGCGCGTTGGGCAGCAAGCAGGCGCAGGGCAGGCTGAATCTTCTCGCCTGCGGGCGGGATGAAATCGCCACTGCGGAACGCCAACGCAATACCCTCACCTTTGCGCCCGAACGGCACTATCAGCGACTCACCAATTCGTCCGACTGTCTCGCCGTCGCCGCCGTGCGTGAAGCCCTCGGCGGGCGCGCCGCTATCGGGGGTGTTCGGGCGGGTGCGTTTCTGAGTGGTTTCATTAATCGGCGCGACCCGATTGCCGTCGGGTCCAAATACAGGCGGGGTGTCCGCCGGCGCGCGTGGCGCAGGCGGTTCAAACACGGAGCGATCCAGCGGCGGCGCACTTGGCGGCGGCGCGGGAGCAGGTAAATCAGACTGTGCTATTAATCCCGACGCCAGCGTCAACGTAAACGAGATAACCAGAACTCGCAAAAGCGTACTCCATTCGCGTAAGTGCATAAACAATCCTCCTGAAATAGACTTTGAGAGATTCTCAGGTGGAGAAAGAGGGAGCCCATTGTGCAGCCTGGTTCGCCGCGATCTCTGTTAGAAAATTCCTCAGTAAGATTATACTCCATTTTTGCCGGATGTACCCTGACTTTAGTCCCAATTCGCGTTTTTTGCGGGGCATCGGGTTTGGCACAAAAGTTGCTACAGATGCGTTTAGATTAACCCTCTAAGTTCGGGGCGTCGTGCTGCAGGGCGAAGCGTTCTACGCGCAGGCAGTTTCGAACCGCACCACGAGGCTGTTTCGCGCTGCCTATCGACGCCCCGTAATTTCTCGTTCCCCGATTTTACCTGCTTGAGTTGTCCCGACCTATGGAATGCTCCCGATGGGGAGGATGTGACGAATGAGACGATTGTGGGGCGTTTCCTTGGGAGTTTTGGGAGTCTGGGCTTGGTCAATTGCCGACACATCGGGTGGCATACCACGCACACCGAATGGGATGCTTTGGGCGGGAACCACATTTCAACTGCGCGCCTCGGTTTCGATGAACAATCAGCCGGTCGCGCTCTCAAGTGAAGCACAGGTGCGCGTGGGACAGGTTATTCGGTGGCAGTGGCAGCTGGAGTCGCCCACGGGTCAATCAGTTCCCCAGGGCACAGATGCTCTCTTTCGAGTGCGTGTCGTCAACGACGGCAACGGGTGGGATAACCTCGTCTTTGGACTGACTCAATCCGAAATAGAAAACACCAATCACTGGTCAGTCGCCTTGTTCGAGGATATTGCGCGCAGTGGTCAAATTTCCGGCAGCAGGCAGATTAGCGATGCAGGCAGCCTTCTCCCGCCGGGCGACGATATGCTTTACTTCGTGCGTATGCGCCCCCCGGGCAGCTCGATTCCCACCGATGGCGCATGGTCGTCTATGGCGGCTTCTACGAGCAACGGAACGATTTCGCAGACGCTGAGTGAGTTCACAGCAGGTGTGGTGCGCCCAGCAT
>JAOAFW010000119.1 GCA_026416065.1 Fimbriimonadales bacterium | reverse complement strand
TCGCTCGTCGGCAGCGTCAGATGTGTATAAGAGACAGGTACGAACCCGTGCAGATTGTCCTGCGTCCAACGAAATCCCTGCGCCTGCTCAAAGCAGAGTTCAGTCCACTCGCTTCGGGGCGCAACCGAATCGCGACGCAACACCTCACCCTGCGCGAAGTCGCTTATGTACCTGTAGAATACCCAACGGATGCTCTGGGCACGCCAGACGACTATCCTGACCCACTGCCGCCGTTGCAACCGCCGCTGGACATCCCTGCGGGGCAAAACCAGCCGCTCTGGCTGACGGTCTATGTGCCTTACGGAACCCCTGCAGGGGTCTATAAAGGGACGCTGACGCTCCACACGAACCGCGGCGTAATAAAAGCGCCCCTTGAACTGACTGTGTATGATTTTGACCTGCCGCGCACGCCGACCTTGCGCAGCGGCTTCGGCGTCAATCCGGAGCGGATTTTTCAATATCACAAACCGCGTACCGACGCCGAGAAGCAGGCGATTTGGGATCGGTATATGCGGGCGTTCCGTCGCACACGGCTCGCTCCATATAACTTTTCGCTGAATTCTTATACTGTTCATCTTGAAAATGACCGGATTGTGCTGGATTTTACACAGTTCGACAAAGCCGCACGACGCTATCTCAACGAGTTTGGGTTCAATAGTTTCGTACTACCGATCTATGGATTGCCCGGCGGACGCTATCCGAACTACACGCAGGCGGAGTTTCTCGGTTTCAAGGAAGGTACGCCTGAATATGAACGCTACTGGACGGACTACATGCGCCAACTACAGGAGCATTTGCGACGAAACGGCTGGCTGCGCAAGGCGTACATCTACTGGTTCGACGAGCCAGAGGAAGCGGATTACCCGTTTGTACGCCGTGTGAACGAGCGGATTAGACGCGCCGCGTCCGATTTGACCGTGATGCTCACCGAGCAGCCTGAGCCGCCGCTTATAGGTTCGGTGGACCTGTGGTGTCCCCTGACGGCGTTAGCACCTTTGAAGTCCATTCGTGAGCGGCGGAACGCAGGCGAGGAGGTCTGGTGGTATGTCTGCACGGGTCCGCGCGCTCCCTACGCAACGCTGTTTATCGACCATCCCGGAACTGAAATGCGCGTATGGCTCTGGCAAACATGGAAATACGGCGTTCAGGGAGTGCTGATTTGGGAGACCACGTGGTGGCACAATCCGTTTGCCTACCCCGACCGCTTGCAGAACCCGTGGGAAGACCCCATGAGTTATGTGTGGGACGCCGGTTTCAAACCGGGCACGCGCCAGTTCTGGGGCAACGGCGATGGACGACTCTTTTACCCACCGCGCCGCGACCCCAACGCCGAGAACGGGGTAGTCATCGCCGACCCGATTCCCTCGATGCGGTGGGAATGTCTACGCGACGGAGCAGAAGATTACGAGTATTTCGTGATCTTGGAGCGCCTTGTGCGCGAAGCGGAGGGTAAGCGCATGGATGCGAAACTCCTTCAGCAAGCGCGAGCGCTGTTGCTCGTGCCCGACGCAGCCGTCAAAAGCATGACCGAGTTCACTTTTGACCCCCGCGTGGTGAACGCCCATCGTGATAAGGTAGCACGCACGATAGTCGATTTGCAGCGGAGAATGCGTTAGTGGGGTTGGTTGGAATCAAACAACGGAATGGCAGGGGCGGCCGGATTCGAACCGACGACCTTCGGTTTTGGAGACCGACGCTCTGCCAGCTGAGCTACGCCCCTGCATCAGAAACTACTTCGACTCACGATGCACCACATGTTTTCGGCAGCGCGGGCAATACTTCTTCAGCTCCAGCCGGTCGCGCTGCTTTTCGCGGTGCTTCGTGGTTGTGTAGTTGCGGTCTTTGCACTCAGTGCAAGCCAGCACGATAATCACACGCTTACTAACGGTTGCCATCGTTTAATACCTCCTTACAGGGGGCGAAGTTCCCGCCCCCTGCCATCGCCTTAGTCCAGCATCTCGGTGACGACGCCCGCGCCCACCGTGCGACCGCCCTCGCGGATCGCAAACCGCAAGCCCGACTCAATCGCCACCGGCGACACCAACATAACCTCCATATTCACGTTATCGCCCGGCATCACCATCTC
>JAOAFW010000258.1 GCA_026416065.1 Fimbriimonadales bacterium | reverse complement strand
CTGAGGAGCCGTGCAGCAAGTGCTACGAGAACCGTTTCCGCAACGCCGACTGCCTGCTGGAGCGACATCAGTGCATGCTCAGTGTGCGCCCGGAGCGAGTGATTGAGCGGTTGCAGGCGGTTTTGCGGGAATAGGTCCTTCAAATGTGAAATCGCCCCCCAAATGCGGAATAACTCCTATAGGGGAAGCGACTACCCGTCTTGGTCGCGTTCCTCCAAGAGGAACCGACTGCACATAAAACCTCGCCACGACCCCTCGCCTGGCAAAAGGGACGCTTTAATCTTGGAGGGACTTATTAGTCATATTCGCCTAATCGTAGGTTTATACGAAGCTGAACAACCCTGCGCCATAGGTCGACCTGTGGGTCGTTAGGATACTTTCGCGCCGCGCGTTCGACGCAGCGCAAGGCGTCCTCGAATCGATCTATCTGATAAAACACGGCAGCGCTGAGTAGAGGCGATTTCTCAGCGTATTGCTGCGCCCATGCGTAGCGTTGCTGTTGTTCAGGATTCAGCACATAGAACTCGCGACGCAGCGTGCGCGCCTGGTCGGGCAGCTGCGCTACGATGCGCACTTCATACTGCGCGGGAGGCAGCGGCGCGTCGAGCGTGAACTCGTTCTTGTCGGCGGCGAGGGTTGCTTGCGCAATCGTGTCGCCGTCTGTGCGCCTGAGAATGAACAGGTAGCCTGATGCCTCCGCCACAGGCGTCCACTGGAAGCGACGGGTTTGAGGCAAAATTGAGATGTTGCGCTGCAAGTCGGGCTGGATAAACTCAAGCCAAGGCGTTACGGTATTTGAAGCCGAGCGATTGCCCAGTGTTGCTGCCGCTTGCGAAAGCAGCTTCACGGCGTTGCCCACGAACGACGGATACTGAGCGGCTTGCTGCAGCTCGCGCTGACTGGGCGGCGCAGGAGGACGTTCAGGTTCTGGCTGCGTCAGGCGCGAGTCCGCCAGTTGGGGCAGAGCCGTACCAGATTGAGTACCGCCCATTGAGGTAGGGGAAGTGTCGTGCTGAGCGATAGACACTGACGGTTCTCCGGCATTACCAGTCGGATTCTCCGCTATCCTTTGATTTGCTTCGCGCCCCTGCCAGAGGAAGAACGCCAGCGCGAGCGCGGCGACGCCTGCGGCAGGCGCCCACATCAGCGGGCGGAGGAGCGCCAGTCGCTGCAGCCAGCGCGCCCAGCTCGGACGCTGCGCCTGCACCAACGCCCGCGCCTGTAGCACCATCTGCCGACACTCTCGACAGGTGATTACATGCTGCATCAGCGTATGGTAATTCGGCGCATGATGCCCCTGCCGCGCCAGCGTTAGCAGCTGCTCGAAGGACAAGCAACTACCTATCGACACGTGTCGGAGACGCGCCCTAAGTCGCCGTTCCAACGGCGTGGGTTCTACCTGTGCCTGCCACTCTGTTTTCATGGTCTACTCCTGCCGCTACCACAATACAGGCAATCTGCCGTCCCTGTGACGGAGTTTAGAGGAGCTGTCCCAGATTCCCGTGTTTTTAGCGGCTCAACCGTGTTTCAGGAAGGGACAGCCTCGCCCAGGTCCAGCAAGAACGCCTCCTTGCGCTCTCGGTCGGCGCAGTAGCCTTCGCCGACGATGTAGCGTCCGTTCGGCGAGATACCGTGGGCGCATTCCAGAAAGGACATCCGGCTGAGCCACGGCGCAAACAACTCGTTCAGGTCTTCCACTCCCACATCTGGCATCCAGAGGAAAGCGTGCGTTCCTTGATCGCCCAGCATTTTGCCCACGACGCGTGCGCCATCGTGCGAGACGCCATAGGCGCAGCTGTAATCATCCTCTCCTTGGCGCAGGGCGCACATCCCGTCGTGCAAACTCCAGCGGAAGGCGCGGTCGTCGCTCATTCCCACCACCACTTGACCTTCGGCGGCGACCGCCTGCGCTTCCGAGCGTCCCCCGTAAAGCGTGCCCAGCAAGCGCTGTGCTCCGTTCGCATCCCATATACAGGCTTTGTGGTGCGCATGTCCTACGACAATCGCGCCCTCGGCAGAGACGGCGCGCGCGGCACTGGGATTCTCCTGAGAGAGGCGCTCCGCTGCGCCATCTCTCCAGCGTGCAGCGTGCCCCGATTGCTCGCCCACCATGACCTCTGCCCCTGCGCTTACACCGTACACAACGCCTTCAATTTCTACGCTCTCCACGCCACCCACCTCACTCCATCGGATTGTCGTTCCGCCGCCCGACGCCACGATGCAGTCCCCCGCAGGAGTAATCATGCAGTGCGGCTCGCTTACGGCGCCCAGCGCGCCCAGCTCCTCCCAGCAATCGTTGTGCCATCGGCAGGCGACGGCGATATAGACGCGCTCCTCGCCGCCCTCTTCGCGAGGGCGACGCTCTTCGATAAACGCGACGCCTGCAACCGCGCCGTTGTTTGCGACGCTGTAGGCGACGCTGCTGTGGTCGGAGCGGCGGGGCGCACCCAGCCACTTCAAGTCCATCCCCAGCGCGGCAGTTAGGGCTTGGCGTCCCGCCTCGGTGGCGAAGGCGTCCCGCACCTTGCGCCGCGCGCGCTCCAGCGCCGCCAGAACCGCCTCGGGCGTATCCCCTGCCAGTGTAGCCGCTTCCGCAATGGAGCAGCCACTGATGATGCAGTCATACCATACGGCGAATTCGTCGGCTGTCAACACCTGCAGCAACCATTCAATCAGTTCATGCATCGACTGGGAAGCAGGGGACGGCGCAGCGACGCTCAACGGATTGCTGGAGAGCGGCGCATCTTCCCCGTAAACCGTGTTATAGACATAAGCAACGAGTGTCCGAGCGACCCACTGGGAACAGGGCGTGGCGGGGGCTGCGTACTGAGGGACCAGCATAGGCAGGTATGTGAGTAGTTTATCCACCGCCTCCTCCGCCTGACGGGGATTCGGCGCGAGTTCACACGCCATCGAGAGGGCAATCGGGCGCAGGTGCGCTTTCAGGCGTTCGTAGGCGGCGTTTCGTTCGGACTCCGCGCCGCCTTCGCGCTCCAGCCGCGCTACATGTTCATATGCCCTTTCGATTTCGCTCCAGTCGAAACCGCCTTGCCCTTCCAACGCGTCGCCTCCAGCGTTTGTAGTACATTATTAATATACCTGTTTAGCTGGGCGTGTGCGCCAGCAGCTTGACGCATGCAAGGCGGAACCGCAAAGTGTGTCGCCACGGGGGCGGGCAGCGGGTTTTCCCACCTAAGCACGCCTGCAGCAGGCGCAACTCCTGCGGCGTAAGCGGATTGGCTGAGTGTTGACATCGACGAATGGCTTCCTGGATTTCCGCGTCGCTGAGAAGGGCGGGGTCCAGCACCATCGCCGCCGCCAGTTTCTGACGCGCTCGCACCAGCGTCTGCCGCGTCCAGTTCTCGTTGCGCTCCAGCAGCAGCGCAATCTCCGAACACGAGGAGCCGTTCACGGTCTGCTCCAGCCACGCCAGATACTCGTCAGGCGAGAGCGTCGCCTGCGCCAGCGCGAGAATGCGACTGAGCCGCTCGCGCTCCGCCGCCTGCTCTACCAGTCCCGCCTCGCCACTAAGAACCTGCTCCAGCGCAAGGCGCGGGGCGTCGTCCGCATCAGGGGACGCCCAATCCGCCTCACGCCGCTCGCGTCGCGTTAGTCGCGCCTGTTGCTCCAGCGCGTTGTAGGCGCAGCGGATGACCACGCGCGAGAGCCAGTTACGAAACGGCGCAATCGAGGGATTGTAGGTCGGCAATCCCTGCCAGACGCGCAGCAGGGCGTCCTGCGTGATGTCCTGCGCCAGCTCCGCGTCGGCGCACACGCTCCGCACAATCTGATACACGCGCGGGCGCAACGCCTCCATCAGGCGGCTGCCAAGCCACTCGCGTTGGGTTGCCTCTGCATTAAGCACGCGCATCGCCAACGCCTGCAGTTCGTCCCAATCCGTATGTGCCTGCTGCACCTCCACAGGGAGTAGAATACCTCGCCGAATCTGCCAAACTCCGTCACTGCGACGGGGCATGCACGGTATTAATGCCTCGAACCGTGCAAGATACGCGCGCGCGACGGCGCAGCGTAATCGCGGATGTGCGTGGCTGCACAGGAATCGTGAGAGCGAGCGCGAATCGTTTGCAGAGACGCACCGAGAAAGGTGGAGCCTTAGAGAATGTCCAAGAGACTCGTGCAAGAGGCAACCATGATGCAGAACCGAATAGGCATGGTTCTATACGGGAGTGCTGAGGGTTGTCCGGCGGTGTTTTGAACAGGCGTTGACAATCTAAGAACGCCTTGCCTCCGATTCGCTGAACACGGCGGGCACGCTCATCAATCGGGCACGGCTAAAGCTCAACCAACGCCAGCACCAAGCTGCGCTGCAACACCTGCAACGCGCTGCTACTATCGTGGAAACCCAACGCCAGACCATCGCCGACCCCGAAACCCGCACACAGACGGATTTCGAGCCAGCCGCCCGCTTGCGTAGCGCCCCCTGAGCGCGAGAACTCGCAACGCCTGAGTCAGCAGTGTATGCGTAGCGGGCACGGTGTGACGGGTCTACCCTTGGTGCAGGACGAGGTGCAGGCGTTGCGGGGAGTGTGGGGCAAGGAAGCAAAGGTGGCAGTGAACATGCAGGCGACGCCGCAGCAGGCGAAACGGCTGGCAGCGAACGTGCGGGTGGTGCACTTTGCCTGCCATGCGCGAGCGGATAATACAGACCCACTCGGTTCAGCGTTGCTGCTCGCGCCTGCGGGCGCGCCGACGGGGCTGCTCACGGCTGGGGATGTGTTGCTGGGCTGGCGGTTGCGGGCGGATGTGGTAATGTTGCCGGCTGTGAGACGGGCGTGCGCGTGGCGCGGCGGTATGGGGGGGGTACAGGCGCGAATCTCAGATAGGTTGCAAGTTGGATTATAACTATTCCCCCTTCCACGCCCTGACCATCACAAACTCGCGTATCTCCGGGCGGCGGCGGGCGTCCACCTCGGCTTGACGCGCCAGAATCAGTTCTTCTTGGGGCA
>JAOAFW010000238.1 GCA_026416065.1 Fimbriimonadales bacterium | reverse complement strand
TTTGAAGTCTCGCTGGAGACCACTTTTCGGTTGCTGCGCTACTTCCCCGACGAGGCGACGCGTGTGAGCGAGAGCGGCATCGAGACCGCCGAGCAGGCGCAGCGTTTGCATGCGGCGGGCGTGCATGCGCTGCTGGGGGGCGAGACGCTGATGCGCGCAGGCGACCCCGTCGCCACCGTGCGGGAGTGGATGGACGCCTGCCGATGAGAATCGCCCTATTGCACACCAACGACGCGCACAACCGCTGGAGTGAGGCGTTCACTGCACGCCTGCATGAACTCAAAGTACAACATAACGCCTTAATGTTAGACTCAGGCGACTGTATCCGTTCAGGCAACATCGGCATACCGCTGCGCCCTGAGCCTGCGTGGGAGTGGATGCGTCAGGCGGGCTACGATGCAATCACGATCGGCAATCGCGAGTTTCACATCACAGCGGGGGGCTTCCTGGCGAAGACGCGCGGCGCGCCCTGTCCGCTGCTGTGCGCGAACGTTCGTCCCAAACAGCCCGATACGCCCCTGCCCGTGCAACCTGCATGGCGTACAGAACATCAGGGCGTGCATGTGGCAGTGCTGGGGCTAACTGTACCGATGGTTACGCCGCGCATGAAGACCGCCGCGCTGAGCGCGTATCTGTTCGACCCGCCGATAGAGACCGCCCAGCAGTGGGTTCCGCGCCTGCGTCCTGAAGCGGACTTACTGATTGCCCTCACACATCTCGGCGTCCAGAACGACCGCTTGCTGGCGCAGGCTTGCCCTGAAATCGATGTGATACTGGGCGGGCACTCGCACACGCCGATTAGCCCACCGGAGCAGGTGAATGGGGTGTGGATTACTCAGTCTCTCCCGTTCTGTAAGGGGGCGAACTTAATAGTGCTTGAACAACGGGGGACGCGCTGGGAACTCCGCGTCTCGGAATCGCTGCGTTTTGAGCAGTGAGCTCAATCATTCACAGAGCGTGAGCGCGTTTCCGCCTGCCTCCCAGCACCCACTTGAACACCTTCAACGCGCCCTGCTCCCATGCTACACGGTGCGTCACTCCTGTACCCACCTCCAAGCCCGAGGCGTGTTCCAGATACCACTCGTACGAGCGAATCAGCGCCTCGGCGTTGCTATAGCGCGCGCTCCAGCCGAGCTTCTCCTTCGCTTTGACGACCGACACGAACGAGTCTTTGTCGGCAGTTTCATAAACCCATTTGTACAGAGGCGAGAGCTTGAGCGCTTCCAGAATGCGCAGAACGAACTTCACCAAGCCTGCAGGGGTGCCCATCGGGCGTGCACCTGAGCCTGCAAAGTCGCACAACGCCTGAATGTCCTCGCGCACGGTCTGGAACCGCTCCGCGCCGATGTTGAAGGTGTCGTTGGCTTGGGGGGGATCCACGGTACACACTCGCCAGTAGGCTTCAGCGAGGTCGGTGACTTCAAGCAGCTGGTAGCGGTTGCGTACGCTGCCAATCATCGGGATGCGCGCGCCGGACTCGACCCAGTCATACAAAATCTGAAAAACGCCCAGCCGCGCCTGCCCAATAAAAGTCTTGGGGCGGATGACGGGCACGATATGTCCTTTGGCGCGGAACTCCTCACATACGCGTTCCGCCTGAATTTTGCTTTCGCCATAGGGACCCACGCCGATCATCGGGTCGGTTTCCTCAATCGGGTGCTTGATGGGCACGCCGTAGACGGCAGTGGAGGACACATGCGCTACACGCTCCACGCCCGCGCGGAAGGCTTCCTCCAGCACGGTGCGTGTGCCTTCCACATTCACGCTGAAGATGTCCTCGCGCTTCCATAGGGGTAGTGCCGCAGCGCCGTGAATGACCCAGCGGGGCTGTGCTTGCTCAATGGCAGCACGCACTTGCTCGCGTTGGCGCACATCGCCCCTGTAAAACTCCGTACCTGCGGGATATTCGCTCTCCTCGTAGGGCGCGATGTCCAGCAGGGCGATTTTTGCTCCCTTATTCGCAAAGTGGTGTGCAAGATGATAACCCAAAAACCCCGCGCCGCCCGTGATGAGTACCTTATCCATGCCGCAGGAATTGTACCACACATGTCGTATCAACTCACTATCTCCGTATGCGTGTTGCACTTGGTGGTTTAGGTTTAGGGCTAACCGCACTCAGCGGATGCGCCCCCAGAAAGGAGGCGATTCCTGACGGTCGCACGGTGCTGCGCGTGTGGAGCATGTGGTCGGGCGATGAGGAGAAGGTGTTTCAGGGCGTGGTGGATCACTACAATCGTGTGCAGAGCAGGGTGTACATCCAGAATCTGGGCGCGGTGGAGGACACGAAGACAATTCGCTCAGTGGTGGCGGGCGCACCGCCCGACTTTTTCACGCTACGCGAGCCGGGCTACCTTGCGCCGTTAGCGGCGAATAATGCGCTGCTACCGCTGGACGAGTGGTTCCGCGAGTCGGGCTTGCGCGAGGCGGACTTCGTGCCTGCCGCGCTGGCGCAGGGACGGTATCGCGGGCGGCTCTACTCGATGCCCTATCTGCTGGACGCGCAGGCGTTGTTCTATAACCCCGCTCACTTCAAGCGCGCGGGGATCCCGCCCAACCAGCCGCCGCGCACGCTGGAACAGACACTGGACTATGCGCGTCGGCTCACGGTCAAGTCGCCCAGCGGAGCGATTCAGACTCTGGGCATGCGCCCGCCTGATTTGATTTATGTCATCGGCGCGTTCGGGGGGCAGTTCGTCGACCCTGCCACCGGCGCGCCGACCGCCGACCACCCGACCAACCTGGAAGCCGCTCGCTACTACCGCGCCCTGATCGAGGCGATGGGCAGCGGCAAAGAGGTGCAGGCGTTCACGATGAGCTTCGGCAACGAGCAGGGCACGAACAACCCCTTCTTTTTGGGCAAAATCTCGATGATGATCAACGGGCAGTGGAACCCCTATTGGTTCCAGAAATACGCGCCGCGCGTGCCCTATGAGGTCGCGCCCGTGCCCTATCCTGAACGCAACCCCCGCCTGCGAAAGCCCACCTGGATTGGTCAGAACATGTTCTGCATCCCCCGCGAATCGAGACATCCGCGCGAGGCGTGGGAGTTCTTCGTGTGGATGCAGAGCGAAGAGGCACAGCTACTCTTCGCCGATACGATGCACGGCATCCCGAACATTCGGCGTGTGCTGAAACACCCGCAGCTGCGCACGGTACGCTCGCCCGACGAGGTCTGGAAACGCGGCTACTCGAAGTTTCTGGACTTAGTGGATAGCCCGAACGCCCGCTTTTTCCCGATTACGCCCATCGCCACGCTTTACCTGCACGAACTCTACACGGCGCAGGACTACCTGCTCAGCGGGAACAAGACCCCTGAGCAAGCGTTGCGCGATGTACAGCAGCGCGTAGCATCGGAGTATCGACGATGGTCTTAGCGCTCGCTGGTTTCCGCCGCGCCTGCAGAACGGGCTGAGTGGATACGAGCCTATCACGCAAACTGCCAACGAGCCAATCAGCGCGAACACCCACGCCACCGAACCCACCAAGCAATCGTTTTAGCGTCGCCTGGGTTGGGGTTTGGGTGCAGGGCGTGTGGGCTGCTTAGCGGGTGTATCTGGAGTCTGTTCTCCTGCCAGAGTTTGGCGGAAGGTTGCTTGCACTTCCCACTCTGCCCATTCCTCTTCAGGCTCCCACTCGCGCACGGTCTGTGCATCATACTCAGCACGGAGCTTAAGCTTCTCATAGCCCGACGCCTGAACCAGCGAGCCGTCCGAAAGGGCGTAGTAATAATCAATCTCGCCCTTAATCGTGCCCTTGATAGTTCCTCGCGGAATATTGCGGTCGCGCAGGCGCGATATCTCAATCAACAGGTCATCGAGGCGGATGACAATCTCCGTGTTCGTAATTTGCTTTACGTGCAGCACGGGGCGTCCCTTGATTTCGGTTGCGCCTACCACACGCACGGTAGCAGGGTAGGTGTACACTGTCGCCTGCTCGATGGAAAGCTTGCCTCCGCGTGTGTCGATGAATGGCGTGGGGTAGCGTACCTGCCATTCGTCGCCCTCGCGTACCGAGCCGGGTGGCAGCGGCGCAAACGGACCGGGTACGACATTTAGCCCGATCAGTTGCAGGAAGTAGGAAGGTGGCAGCAGGAAGTCCAGTCCGGGGAAATTGGCTTCTTCGCGCTTCTCGCTCTCTTTTTGCTCGCCGCGCTTGACGCGCTGTACTACGCGCTCGGCGTCGTCCTCGCTGGGGAAGCCTGAGGGAGTGACTTTGACCGTCTCGGTGTAGGGTGGCGGTAGCTCGGTCTCCGCGAAGTAGTCAATCGCCTGCTTCACATAGCGCGCTGCAACGCGCATGCGCGCTTGACCGTTCTCCAGTACCTGCAGCACTTCCGTGTCAAACCGCAGCTGGGCGTCAACGGCAATTGGCAGGCTCTGCTCAAAAGTAGACGAGCGTACGTCACCACGCAGGTTGTACACGACGTTGAATCGCTGCTTCTGTCCGGTCTCATAGAGGCGGCGGATTACATAACTGCGTGTTCCCGCCTGCGACCATGCAGGCATGGCAAGTACGATACAGAACGCAAACAGTCCCCAAATTAGAGCAAGTCGTTGCATCGGTTTCACCAAAAGTAAGATACGAGCATTGGAAAACGATTCCTGCCGGGTAGTTTGCGCGGTGGCTTGGAGGCTGTTCCTGCTTGCTCAGGACTGTATCCGATGCCGCTTGGCTTCGTTTGCGTAGCAACGGCTCCAGCCGTCGAGAATTTTCATCCCACGAAACCCGATGGTAATATTACAGCCCGCGCAGGGCAGGATTCTCGGGTGCGAAGCACAATTAGGATCCTCGAGGTGCAACGATGCAACAGGGCTACGTGATCGGTGTGGATGTGGGCACCGCCAGCGCGCGGGCAGGGCTGTTCGACCTGCAGGGGAAACGGCTCGCGATTGCCACAGAGCCGATACAGATCCATCGTCCGCAGCCTGAATACGCCGAGCAGTCGTCCGAAGACATCTGGCGGGCGGT
>JAOAFW010000235.1 GCA_026416065.1 Fimbriimonadales bacterium | reverse complement strand
CCTCAGGGCTGACCGCCCCAGACATACTCGTTCGGGTTGGTAATCGCGTAGGTCGCGGGGTTCACGCCCTTGAGCAGGTCATACGGATGGCGCACGGCTTTCACATGCCCATCGACCCACGCCACGGTCGCGATCCCGCTGTGATGGGGGAACTGCGGACCGCTCTGCACAAGCCGCTGCCGGTTGTGCCAGGGCCAGGTGCCGCCGTATTTCAGCCAGTAGTTCTGACTACCAGGCTGTTCGTTGATGCGCCAGCCGCCGAACCAGTAGAAGGCGTTCGAACCAACATAGCTGGGCGCTTCCACGAACCAGTTGCCGCCGCCCTGCGCTTCGCCCGCGCTGTTGGTGTCCCAAGTGCTATCCACGAGCATCACGGTATTAGCTGGACGAAAAACGCCTGCCAACGAAATGCCGATGCTTTTGGCTTGGTTATTCATCGGACTCAGGTACAGGTGGTTATAGCCTAGATCCGTCTTGATGCCATAGCAGTACGACACATCGTTGCCCACGCGGCACCAGTTCTCTATCAACACGCTGTCAGTCGCCTGCGCATCCGACGGACACCGAAACACCAGCCAGTTCTTTACATACGACTGCACGAGCTGGGGCCACACGCGGTCGCCCTGATTCGGGTCGTAGGTCACGAAAAACGATGCAGGCGAGGTCATCAGAGGGGGCATCGTCTCGTCATAATCCTGCACATACATCAGTACCGCCTTGACCCCTTGGTTAAAGTTGCTCACACACGCCGTCTTCCGGGCGCTTTCGCGCGCCTGCGCAAACACAGGGAACAGAATCGCCGCCAAAATGGCGATGATCGCAATCACGACCAGCAACTCAATCAAAGTAAAACCACGACGATAGGTCATGTGCTAATGCCTCCTCTGTAGGATTGTATGATTCTCCATTATACCCTACCGATACCAATGTGTCAAGAGGTATAGCACGGAATTCCCCCAGATTCATATCAAATCTGGGGGTGACGGAAGGGAGGAAGAGGAATTTAGCGTCCGCCTTTGCCGGGTGGCGTCGGTAGCCCGCCTGCAGGCGCGGACGGTTGCTGCGGTGCGTAGCCGCCATAGCCACCGCCGGGACCCGAAACGGTTCCGGGCGGAGGCTGTGCAGGGCGTGGACCGTTCGGATCGATCTCGATAAACTCCGAACGCGGCCCGCTCATTGCCTGCCACGCAAAGACACCCAATGCCAGCAGAACAACTGCAATCAGCACATAGATTAAGGGCTTATTCATCGCGCTTCACCTCACGGCTGTCCGCCCCAGACATATTCGTTGGGGTCGGTAATCGCGTAGGTCGCAGGGTTAACGCCCTTGAGCAGGTCATATGGATGACGTACCGCTTTCACATGACCGTCTACCCACGCGACGTTCGCAATCCCGCTGTGATGAGGGAACTGGGGACCGCTTTGCACCAGCCGCTGCCGATTATGCCAGGGCCATGTGCCACCGTATTTGCGCCAGTAGTTCTGACCTCCCGGTTGCTCGTTAATTGCCCAGCCACCGAACCAGTAGATGGTGTTCGAGCCGACATAGCTGGGCGATTCCACGAACCAGTTACCGCCGCCGATGCCCTCGCCCGCGCTGCTGGCGTCCCACACGCTATCGACGAGCATCACCGTATTTGCGGGACGATAGACGCCTGCCAGTGAAATGCCACGACTCTTTGCGTTGGAATCCATCGGGCTGAGATAAAGGTGGTTGTAACCCAAGTTCGTCTTGATACCGTAGCAATACGATGCGTCGTTCCCGACACGGCACCACGCCTCTACCAGCACGCTATCGGTCGCCTGCGGGTCCGACGGACAGCGGAACACATCCCAACTCTTGACATACGACTGGACAAGCTGAGGCCATACCCTATCGCCCTGATTCGGATCGTAGGTCACAAAGAAGCTCGCGGGTGAGGTCATCAGTGGAGGCATCGTTTCGTCATAGTCCTGCACATACATGAGTACTGCTTTGACCCCTTGATTAAAGTTGCTCACACAAGCGGTCTTCCGGGCGCTCTCACGCGCCTGCGCAAACACAGGGAACAGGATCGCCGCCAAAATGGCGATGATCGCTATCACGACCAGCAACTCAATTAAGGTGAACCCATATCGCTTACTCATAATGGACTGTAGACGATGGCAGGCACATTTTGTTCTTTGAACACCCCCTTAGTTCTGCCTGAACGCGGTTGAGTGGGTACAATCATGAGCGTTTAGGGAGGCAAGTTATGGTCGATACGAGCGATTTTCGAAGCGGGTTGAACATTATTGTAGACGACGAAATCCATACGGTTCTGGAGTATCAGCAGTCGCATCAGGGACGTGGCAGCGCGATTGTGCGTGCGCGTCTGAAACGCCTGCGCGATGGCGCCATCTTTGAGCGCACATTTAAATCTGGCGAACGCTTCCCCCAGGCGTACATAGAGCGTAAGCAAATGCAGACCCTCTACCGCGATGGCGACGAGTGGGTTGTGATGGATACACACACTTTCGACCAGATTCATGTGCCCGTGTCGCAGTTTGGCGAGGGCGCGAAGTTCCTTAAAGACGGTATGGATGTGTACCTGCTCTATTACAACGACCAGATTGTTGGGGCAGATGTGCCAGACTTTGTGGAGCTGGCGGTCGCAGAGACCGACCCGAACTTCCGGGGCGACACGGCGTCGGGCGGCTCGAAGCCCGCGAAACTCGAAACGGGCGCGGTGATTCAGGTACCGTTCCATATCGAGGTGGGCGACATCCTCAAGGTCAACACGCGCGAGGGCTTGTATGTCGAGCGCGTGCGCAAGGGCGGCTAATTACCCGCCAGAGTTTCTTTGACTTTGGTAGAGAGCTGCGCCATCGTGAAGGGCTTGGCGAGGAACGCGACGCCTGGTTTGAGTTGCCCCTGCTCAATAATCGCGTTTTCGGTGTACCCCGAGATGAATAACACTTTCGTCTCGGGGTGTAGGACACTAACGGCGTGCGCCAGTTCTGCGCCGCGCATTCCGGGCAACACCACGTCGGTAATCAACAGATCTAGAGCATGCGCTGCGGCGAGGCGAAGCGCATCCTGCGGGTGCCTCGCCTCCAGTACAGTATATCCCAGGATGCGAAGCATCTCGCACATCGTCTGACGCACATCGTCGCTGTCTTCCACCACCAGCACGGTCCCGCTTCCTTGCTGCGTAGGTGTCTCCGTTGAGCGTGCAGGCAGCGGCTCTGCTGCATCCTCGATGCGCGGCAGATAGATTTTGAAAGTGGTGCCCTTACCCGACTCGCTGTAAACCCAGATGTGCCCCCGCGCCTGGTTCACAATTCCGTGTACTGTCGCCAAGCCCAGCCCGGTACCGCCTTCGCCTACGCGGGTGGAGTAGAACGGTTCGAAGATATGCGGCAGATGTTCGGGCGCGATGCCATGCCCGGTATCCGTGAGGCTGATCAACACATACTCGCCCGGTTGCACGCCCCAGTGCTGCTCGACATAGTCCTAGTC
>JAOAFW010000211.1 GCA_026416065.1 Fimbriimonadales bacterium | reverse complement strand
GAGACAGCCCCTCTCCCATCCTGTGGGAGAGGGGACAGGAAAGAACGGTTAGCGCGACCGAGTCTCCTCGAATACGCGGATGTCGCCGCGCAGCACTACCCCGCGGTAGGTGAACACAGGCTCTGCATCGGGTGCCGTGCGGAATGCCACAGCAATCGTGTCAGGGTCGCCTTCTGTGCTGTCAGCGCTGCGGTTGTCCTCCACGCGCACGAACACGATGCCCTGCGTGCGTCGCACACCCTGTCGGGTGCGCTGTGCTGCCCAGCCGCGTCCGGAGAAGGCTGCCACACCTTCCTCTGCGTTCACTGCCAGACGCTCCACATTCGGCAGATGCACCGTGGTGACGCTGTTTTCGCCGCGCACCTCGATCTCAAAGCTGCCGCCACGGCGGGTCTGACCGTTGAACTCCAGCTCTTTGACTGCAAAGCGGAACTGCGCATTCGGACGTTCCGCATCCGGTGCGCCTGCCAACCCTTGTCCAGCTGCTCCCCGCAAGGTCGCCGTCTGGGCATACGCCAGCGCCGCCAAGGCGCCAATCGCCACAAGCCACAACAATTTACGCTTCATCGCATACTCCTCCTTCAGCAAGGTAGTCAGAAAGCATGCGCTCTCTGCCAAGAATTATACGCTAAGGAGTGCGAAATGTTCATTCCTACTAAACACCCGCAGATGGGGGGGACACATCTTTGAATCTCTCGCAGCAACTACTCCACTGTTAGCACATCCACGCCGTTTTCGGTAATCACGACGGTATGCTCGAAATGCGCAGCAGGTTTTCGGTCGCGTGTGACGATTGCCCAGTCGTTCTCGGCAAACTCTACATCGGGTTCGCCCATCACAATCATCGGCTCGATGGCAAGCACCATGCCGGGGCGTAGTTCTACGCCGGTACCGGGTTCGGCGATGTTGGGGATGTCGGGCATTTCGTGGACAAACCTGCCCACGCCGTGCCCTGCCAATCCTTTGGCGGGCTTGAAGCCGAATGCTTCCACATGTTGTTGCGCCGCCGCGCCGATGTCGCCCGTCGTGTTGCCAGCACGGGCGACCTCGAGCGATTTTTGGAGCGCCTCTTCCGTCACGCGCACAAGCCGTTTACGCTGGTAGTCGGCATGCCCCACAATCACTGTGATTGCTGTATCACAGCAAAATCCCTCGTAATAGACGCCAATATCCAGGGTCACTATATCGCCCGAGCGCAGTACCCTCTCCGACGGCAAGCCGTGAACCACCTCTTCGTTGATGGAGACGCACAGCACATTCGGAAACAGGCGGTAGCCCTTGAAGGCGGGGAAGCCGCCCATTTCCAATACCATTCGCTCCGCAAGTTGATCGAGTTCGGTATCGGTCGTGCGGTTCGGTTCAATCGCTTCGGCACAGGTGCGCAGCACGCGCGCCGCGATACGCCCCGCCTTGCGAATGCGCTCGATCTGTTGCTGGTTCTTGAGGTAGATTTTCATAACACGCTCAACAGTTGTTCGTATACCTCATCAGGCGTCGCGTCGGCGTTCACGGTGCGCAAGAGCCCGCGTTGGTGGTAATACTCAATTAGCGGTGCGGTCTGCTCGCGGAATACCTTGAAGCGCTTGCGAATGGTGTCGGGCTGGTCGTCCTCGCGAGTGATGAGCGTTGCGCCGCAGTGCTCGCACTGGTCGCCCGCCTTGCTGGGGTTCGCCGTAATATGATACACAGCGTTGCACTGCGGGCAGATGCGCCGCCCGCCGAGCCGTTCAATCAGCGCGTCCTCGCTGATTTCGAAGTAAATCACAGCGTTCAAGGGCTTGGTCAGGATACTTTCCAGCATTTCCGCCTGTGTAAGATTGCGCGGGTAGCCGTCCAGAATAAACGATTCCAGGTGGGCGATGCGCTCCGCTACAATCTGGTTCACGAGGGGATCAGGCACGAGTTCACCGCGCTGGATGTACGCTTGTGCCTGCTGCCCCAAGGGTGTGTTCTGGGCGATGGCGGCGCGGAGCAGGTCGCCCGTCGCTACCACAGTCCAGCCCTTCTCCGCCTCCAGTCGTTTCGCCTGCGTGCCTTTCCCTGCGCCCGGCGCGCCCAGAAACACTAATCGCATCGGATTATTACATAGAGCGAGGG
This sequence comes from Fimbriimonadales bacterium, assembly GCA_026416065.1. Taxonomy (GTDB): domain Bacteria; phylum Armatimonadota; class Fimbriimonadia; order Fimbriimonadales; family GBS-DC; genus GBS-DC. Next base: position 2,197 of record JAOAFW010000211.1, on the reverse strand, counting down.
TACTTACTCGTCATCAGGTCGTCGTACTGGCGCATCGCCAGTTGGGCTTGCAGTTGGCGCGAGAAGTCGATTGCCACGCCGACCAGAATCAGCAGCGAGGTACCACCGACGATGGTGAGCGTATCGATGCGCGTGATGGTGGGAACCCAGTATTGCATCAGCGCGATGAACGACAGGAACGCCGCGCCGGCGAAGGTGATGCGCGTCAATACGTCGTTCAGATAGTCGGAAGTGGGTTTCCCCGGACGCACACCCTGTATGAACGCCCCTTGGCGCTTCAGGTTCTCGGCAATCTCATCGGTATTGAACACCACGGACACATAGAAATAAGTGAACAGGAAAATCAAACCGGCGTAGAGAATCGAGCCGACGATTCCACCTCCGGGCGTGAGCAGCTCCACCATGTTTACCAGAAAACCCACGACGGAACCGGGGTTCTCACGGTTATAAGGGATCATCTGCAACAGAGTGGCTGGCAGCAGCTGCAGCGAGACGGCAAAGATAATCGGAATGACGCCGGCAGCGTTCACCGGGATGGGCAGGTACGAGGTGCCGCCCATCGTTTGTCTGCGTCCGACGATGCGCCGCATATGCTGGATGGGAATACGCCGTTGCGAGGTCGTCACATACACGATTCCCCACACCGTCGCCGCAAAGATTGCCAGCAGCAGCAGGATTTGTCCGAAGCCAATCGCACCCGACTGTAGCGCCTCATAGGTGCGCGAAACCTGATAGGGCATGCTGGCGACGATGCTGGCAAAAATCATCAGCGAAACGCCGTTGCCCAGCCCCTTCTCAGTAATCTGCTCGCCCAGCCACAGCAGGAACATCGCACCTGCCGTCCACGCGATTACCACCTGAACATACTGGATACCGGTGATGTCCAGTGCGCCCGCCGAGCGGAAAGTAGCAATCAAGCCGATGGACTGCACAATGGCGATAGCGATAGTCAGCAGGCGTGTGCGTTGCTGCATCAGGCGTCGCCCTGCCTCCTCGCGCATCGCCTCGCGCATTCGAGGGTCGGCGTAGGAGAAAATCTGCATGATAATCGACGCCGTAATGTAGGGGTTCAGCCCCAGCGCGAGAATGGTGAGCTTGCGCAGCGCACCGCCCGTGAACATGTTCAGGAACTCCAGCAGTTGCTGGTCCTCGAACAGGCGCGCGAGTACCTCACGGTCGACGCCGGGGATGGGGATATGTAGCCCCACGGCGTAGACTGTGAACATCGCAAACACGAACAGGATACGAGCGCGCAGTTCGGGGATTTTGAACGCGCTTTGCAACGCACTAACGAAGTTCACGCTGAGCATGACACCCTCACTTTTCGATGAGATGCACGGTCCCGCCTGCTGCCTCGATTTTGGCGCGTGCACTCTCGCTAATCGCATGGGCGTGAATAGTGAGCGGGAAGTTAATCTCGCCAACGCCCAGCACCTTCACGCCGTCTTTGAGCTTGCGCAGGATGCGTCGCTCTTTGAGGAGTTCGGGCGTGACGGTGTCGTTCGCCTGGAACCGTTCGGCGAGTGTGCCCACATTAATCACGGCGTACTCCACGTGGTTCACATTTCGGAAGCCGACGCGCACGGGCAGGCGGCGGTGGATAGGGGTCTGACCGCCTTCAAAGCGGGCTGGGATGGTATCGCGGGCTTTCTGACCTTTCGAGCCACGGGTAGCGGTTTTGCCGTGCCCGGAGCCGATCCCGCGCCCTACGCGCTTGCGCCGTTTCTTGCTGCCCGGCGTGGACTTGAGTGTATGGAGTTCTATCATTTCTTGCTTGCCTCCTCTTCCGCGACGGTTTCAACCTGCACGAGGTGCGCGACTTTGGCAATCATCCCGCGAATATTCGGCTCGTCACGGTGGTACACGGTCTGGTTCAGTTTGCGCAGACCGAGCGCGCGCACGGTGCGTTTTTGGCTCTCTTCATAACCAATGGGGCTCCGTTTGAGCGTGATTTTCAACATCGCTTATGCCTCCGCAGCCTCTTTGAATTTGCGCACATACCACGGGGTGAGCGTTTTGAGCGACAGCCCGCGCAGTTGGGCAATCTCTTCGGGCGTCTGCATCGAGCGGAAGGCTTCCATCGTCGCCCAGGCGGCGTTGATGGGGTTGCGCGAGCCGACGAGTTTCGCCAGCCCACCGCCCACGCCCGCCGCCTCCAGCAGGGCGCGTACCGAGCTGCCCGCCACGATGCCTGTAC
>JAOAFW010000105.1 GCA_026416065.1 Fimbriimonadales bacterium | reverse complement strand
CATGCGGGTAGCGGCGCATCGCCTGCAACGAGACCTCCACTTCGGGCAAGTTATACTGACTCTCCAACAGGTCGACCGCTTGTTCAAATGCCACACCTTTCTGCACAGCGAGGGGCGTATAGGGGTTGATTTTGGGGTTCTCGATGAGTTCGCGCAACTCATCGGGCTGCATGCCGAGCCGTTGCGCCACGAGGGGGACGCGCTCCGGGCTGCGCCGCAGCATATCAGGGATGACACTGACGATAATCTGGGCGCGGTTCGTCGCCAGAATCTGCTGGTTCCTGTCGACAACTAACCCGCGTGGGGGCGGAACACGCAGTAAGCGCGTGCGCACCAGTTCCGCGCGCGCCGCTAACTCCTCGCCGTTCAGAATCTGCAGATACCACAGACGCGCTGTGAGGATGCATAACACCAGCACGACGGCAAGTACCATTCCATGCTCACGCCCCGTGATGATGCGTTTCTCCTCGCGACGAATCCCCAGATACCGCTTCGGACGCTCGATCATCGCACTCGTATGCCATGTTTATTGCATCGCTGCTTTGGCTCTTTCCCTTTCTCGAAGCGTTTGCGCACGACCTCGGGGCAGTAGTCGGTAGCAACAAGCCCTGTATCAGCACAGATGCCGACCGTGATGTAGTCCGGTGTTAGCGGAGGCGGTGGCGGCACAGGCGGCTTAGATTCGCGTGGCGCACCTCCTGCGATGCTTGGGGAGGATTCGCTCGCGCGAGGTGCCGCAGGCGTACTTGCGACCGGCGTCGTCGGTGTGCCCGACACAGCGGGTGACTCCGGTTGCATCCGTGTCGTCGTCTCGGAAGGCGGAGAGGGCTCCTCCACAGGCGGCGCGATGGGGGGTGGCGCTTCGCCAGAATCTTCCTCCGCTGCGGCGGGCATCGGCTCAGGCGAAGGCGCAGGCTTTACCACCGCAGGCTCGCTCGGACGCGCCTGTTGAGCCCGCAGGCGCTTCTCGATGGCGTTCACCTGCTCCATCATATCTGCCCAGATACGGGCGCAGACTGTACCTCCGAACACGCGCCGCATCGGGCGGTACTCCCATCGCTGGGTCTGTGGGTTATAGTACTCGCTGGCGACCCACACGACTGCCAGATACTCATCGGTGTAGCCCACGAACCATGCGTCGCGATGGTCGCTGGTAGTTCCCGTTTTACCCCGAGCGTTGGGAATGCGCGCTGCTGCCTTGCCCGTGCCGCTGATCACCGCCTTACGCAGGATCTCGTCCATCCACTCGGCACTTTGGGGCGACAGCACATTCGGCGTCAGTTGACCCTGCTGGTCCAGCAGCACAACCCCGTTGCGATCCACCACCTGGCGCAGCATCAATGGCTCGAGGCGACTCCCCTTGAGCGCAAATACGCTATAGGCTTTGGCGAGCTCGATCGGTCTCACAGCCGATGCACCCAGCGCGAGGGGCAGCACGGGGTCTAAAGGCGATTCGATGCCGAAGCGTGTGCGGGCGAATTCGGCGACTCGGTCTGCGCCCACCAACTGGGCGGCACGCACAGCGGGAATATTGATAGAGGCTGATAACGCGCGCGTCACGCTCACACTGCCGCGAAACTTGCCATCGGCGTTCTGCGGGCGCCACGGTTTGCCCGGTATCCCGCTGGGCATGCTCAGCGGCGTGTCGGACAGCGTCGAGTTGGGCGTTAGCTTCCCCAGCTCAAACGCCGTTGCGTACACAATCGGCTTGAAAGCGGAGCCGGGCTGTCGGCGTCCCTGCGTGATGTTGTTGTACTGCGAGCGTCCGAAGTTCACTCCACCCACCAGGGCACGAATCTGCCCGGTGCGCAAGTCAATCAACACAACCGCGCCCTGAGTGACCCCCTGCGTCCGGAACGCCTGTACCCCGCGTTGCAACGCCGTCTCAGCCGCGCGCTGCATCTCCATGTGCAAGGTCGTGTACACTTTCAGGTTGCCTTGCATGAGCAGTTCGCGTCCGTAGAGTGCTTCCAGCTCACGCAGCACATCCATCACGAAGTAGGGCGCAAGGAAGCGTGAGCGGGGTCGGCTCCGTGAGAGACGCAGAGGTTCCGCTTTCGCCGAATCGCGCTGGTCAGGCGTGATATAACCCTCCTGTGCCATCAGGTTCAGCACCAGATTGCGCTGGAAGATCGCCTCGTCAGGATTACTGAACGGGTCGTGTCCAGAGGGACGCTGGGGCAGGGAGGCTAACAGTGCACACTCCGCTAAGGTCAACTTCTCCAGCGGTTTGTTGAAGTAGACCCGCGCCGCCGCCTTGACCCCATATGCCCCGTTACCATAGTAGACTTGGTTCAGGTACAGCTCCAAAATACGTTCTTTAGTCAGGCGGCGCTCCATCTCCTGCGCTAAGATAATCTCTTGCAGTTTGCGCGAGATGGTGCGTTGCTGAGTTAGGAACACATTCCGCGCCAGTTGCTGCGTGAGCGTGCTGCCCCCCTGCCGGATGTCACCTTCGGTCAGGTTGACCCACAAAGCGCGCGCGATCCCGCGCCAGTCCACCCCCCGATGCTGCCAGAAACGCCTATCCTCTTTCGCGATGGTCGCATTGATGAGGTGTTGAGGAATCTCCTCTAAGGTTGCCGGTTCGCGGTACTCTTCGGCGATGCGTGCCAGCAGCACGCCGTCGGCGGAGTAGATGAAGCTCGCGTCGCGCGGCTGGTAGTTCTCCAGAATGCTCACCGCAGGGATCATCTGCGCCACCTGGTAGTACAGCACCCCTGCAAAGG
>JAOAFW010000057.1 GCA_026416065.1 Fimbriimonadales bacterium | reverse complement strand
GTTCCATAGGTTCTAACCCGCCGATGGTGTTGAGAAGCCAGCGCGTCACCAGCATCACGATATAGATGGCGAATACCGGAGGCGTGTTGTATAGCGACTTGTTCTCTGCCTGGATGCGGTAGCTCAGCATCGCGGACAGTGTTTCGGGCGCACGCTGCACCATGTCCTCGCGAATAATCACGATGGTCACGCCCGCGGGTCCCGCGTTTTTCTGTGCGCCGGCATAGATGAGCGCGTATTTGCTGACGTCTATCGGGGCGGACAGAAAGTTCGACGACATATCGCACACCAGTGGAACCCCATCTCCACCTGGCTCAGTAGGGAACACGACCCCCTGAATCGTCTCGTTGGAAGTGAAATGCAGATAGCGGGCATTCGGGTCAAGCTGATACTCCTCGGGGCGCGGCGTGCGCACGAAGTTTTCTTCTTTACCGCTCCACACGGCGCGCGCCTTGCCTACCAGCTGTGCCTCTTTATACGCTTTCTGCCCCCAAGAGCCGGTAATAATGTAGTCTGCGCTGCCGTCGCCCAACAGGTTCATCGGTACCATCGCGAACTGCAAACTCGCGCCTCCTTGCAAGAATAGCACGTGGTAATGGTCGGGAATGTTCAGCAATCGGCGCAGGTTTGCCTCGGCTTCTTGAATAATCGCGTCGAAGTGCTTAGAGCGATGGCTGATTTCCAGCACGGACGCGCCTACACCGGGCAGCGCGACCAGGTCCCTTTGAGCCTCCTCTAATACCGGTAGGGGCAACACGCCCGGACCCGCAGAAAAGTTCCACACACGCTGAGTCATCATCGTTCTCCACTGAAGAGGATACCTTTAATCGATGGACGCCTCAGGGGCGGGATGCGTTTTTCGCTGAGTGGATAGAGTGTCTATCCACCTCGCTCAGGTTCCTATGTCCCGAAAGCGCAAGGGTAAGGTCAAAATCGGCGAGGAAGTTGCGCAGATAGGTATGGACACCCTGCTCGCCGTCGATGCCCAACGCCCACATAACGGGCCTGCCCAAACCTACCATCCGCGCTCCCAAAGCGAGAGCTTTGAGCGCGTCCGCACCCGTGCGGATACCGCTGTCGAACAGGAGGGGTACCTCTGAGCCGACCGCTTGCGCGATGGCGTCCAGCGCAACAAGTGCCGGAATCGCCCCATCGACCTGCCTGCCGCCATGATTGGAGACGATGATACCATCCACGCCACGCCGCACCGCCTCCCGGGCATCGTCGGGATGGAGCAGCCCTTTGAGCAGGATAGGCAACTGCGTCTGCTGGCGCAGAAAGTCGAGGTCGTCCCATGTAAGGCTGGGGTTGCCGAAAATCGCGGCGAACTGCATCACCGCGCTGCCGGGGTCTTCTTCAGGAGGCGCAGCAAGCAGCGCGCGGAACACAGGGTCGCTGAAGTAGTTCGCCAGTCCGTCGCCGTGCATAAACGGCAGATAAGCGTGGCGTAAATCACGCGGACGCCACGCCAGCATAAAGGTATCCACTGTGACCACAATCGCGCTGTAGCCAGCGGCTTCGGCGCGTCGCACGAAACTCGCCGCCACCTCATGGTTGCGACTCCAGTAAAGCTGGAACCAGCGCGGCGCATCGCCCATCGCCTCGGCGACCTGCTCGATAGAGTAGGACGAGACCGTACTCAGCACAAATGGAACGCCGATTTTGGAGCAAGCGCGCGCAGTTGCCAGCTCGCCATCGGGATGGACGATTCCCTGCACGCCCACAGGCGCCACGTAGAGGGGCACAGGGTATCGCCGTCCCAGCAACTCCACGCTCCAGTCCCGCTGTGAAACGTCGCGCAGAAAGCGGGGCAGGATCTGCCACTGGTCGAATTCACGCCGATTCGACTCGGCGGTGGTTTCTGTGCCTGCGCTACCAGCCACATAGTCATACGCTTCCGGTTTCATTACCCGTTGCGCCGCCCGCTCCAGTTCGGCATAATCCACGGGAAATCGCTCGGGCATTCCGAATAATCCTTTGCGATAAATCTCCAGCTGACGCTCCATGCCCGTTTCCATCGTTGGAACCCTCCAGCGAGGAGTTCGATTCCAGCGTGAAAACTCCTGTATCTCCCGGTAGTCCCGATCCTCCTTCGGCGGAGACGCTGCGCTAAGCAAGGTGCGTTCGTGTCGTTGGCGGGGACGCCGACGCTACGAACGCACCTACCGAGTCAATCAGTATAAATACGGGAACTCTTCGCGAGTAATATCAGTATAAGTATCCACTATGCAAGTAGAGACCCTTAAGGAGGGGGATTTACACTCCCTGCTGAGCCAAATTCTGGATGAGTTGCGAGCGATACGTGGTCTACTGGAGGATCGCGCTGGGGCGCCCGCGCCCCGCGCTCTTCAGCAGGCTACAGATACGGCAGTCGGTACGTCCACGACGACGCCGACGGTCGCCACTGACCCCGTGCGGTGTGCCGAATCCTTCTTGCACCGCTACCTTACGGGACGACAGTTGCGCATAGTTGAGTTCCATGCGCTGACGCCCGAAAACCCGGTACAGCGTGAACGCATGCGTCTGGCGTACTTCATGGGGCAGCACTACGCCATAGTGCGGTTGCTGCTGGAGGAACTTCGCGCTACCCTGCAATGTCCGCGCCCGATTTTCCTCGATCTGATGGGGATGCGCGAAAAAGCGATCTCTGTACTAACCAATACAGGCAAAGACTTGCTTGACCTGTACATGCTTCAGGCGTATGAGTATCACCGCAAGGAGCGTTGTATTCGTGTGAAGGTACGCCCACAGCCGTTTGCGCATAACTATCTCTCGGGGGGATGGTTCGAGTTGTATGTGGCGCAGGAGGCGCAGAAACTGCTGGGCAGTCGCTTGCTGACCGCGAAACGAAATGTGAAGCTGGAAGCTCAAGGCGGAGCGGTCTGTGAAGCGGACTTACTATTAGTGGTGCAGGGCCCGAACCACGATCTGCGTGTGGCGGTGCTGGAATGTAAAAGCGCGAATGCGCTCTACGACGAGGAGCCGCGTCAGGTCAAACGGCTCAATAGCCTGCTCAATCTGGGCATGCAGCGATCGGCGGTGGTGTTCCCCGACGCGCCCAGCCCAGCGTTCGCTGAGCGCTGGTTCCAGGAGACAGGCTCGCAAATAATCGGATGTGGGCAGCTAAAGCAGTTTCTGCAAAGTCTCTAATTGTGCAAAGAGGGGGAGTGTGGTTCCAGACGACTGCGCTCCCTTTGCAGCTGTGCCGCCATTTCGGGGATTGTAGCGAACTCGAAGCCCTTTTTACGCAGGGCGCGTATTAGCTCTGGCAGCGCATCGGCAGTGTGGGGATAGGTGTCGTGCAAGAGCAAGATACTGCCATTGTGGGCGCGACGCGCGTAGCGATAGACCCAGCGATGGGTCGGCGTCGACTGTTCGGATTCACCCAATACGGTCGCCATGACAAGGGGCATCTGCCATCGTTGCACGGCGCGGCGCACAGCGTCGTTCTGCGCCAGATAGGGCGGGCGATAAGCGACCAGTTTCACCCCTGCCCGCTGCGCCAGCCTCTGACAGTCGCGAATCTGACGCCAGACCTGATGCTCGGTTAAATCCGTCTGACGCTGGTGGTCGTAGCTGTGGCAGCCAAGCACGTGTCCCTCCGCTACGATACGCCGCGCCAGTTCCGGGTAGCGTTTCAGTTTCGTTCCGACCACGAAAAAGGTCGCCCGGACACCTTCGCGCTTCAGAATGTCCAGTATGCGGGGTGTCGTGATGGGATCGGGTCCATCGTCGAAGGTGAGTGCGACGCGCGGGATGCGGGGATCGCCGCGCCACAGCACACCCTCGCGTGTCATCAGGTGCTCGCCGCGCAGACGCGCCTGCCAGTATTCAAAGCTCAGCAGTCGCTCACGCGCTTCGCCCGTCAGTTCAGGCAAATAGTAGTAGAGAATGAGCAAGCACAGCAGCGCGTCCACCCAATACGCCCAACGCATCGGAGGTATTATACCGTCGCTATGAAGAGCGTCGTAATCTCCCGACATGCGCTGCTCGAGGCGCAGGAGCAAGCGTTGCGTGAATTGGGCGCGGAGGTAGTGGAAGTCTGTGCGCAGTACGAACCGGACAAAGACAATCTGCGCTGGAAAGAGCAGGGTGTGGAGGCGATTTTTACCGTCGCGTTGCCTCCCGCGTTGCTGGCGCGCTTGTGTGAAGCGTTTCGGGTGTTCACTTTCGATATGGAGAGTGCTGGAGTGGCAGAGGATGAAGGCACGGCGCGCGCGTGGTGCGCCGAAGCGCCGCGTGTACGCAGTTACCTGCCTGCGCGTGAAGGTAGCCTGCGCCTGCTGGAGTTTCGGGGTGTATCCGAGCTGAAAATCCAGATTCAGACCACGCGCGTCTGGGAGGTCGTGTCCTGAATCAGGTACTCTCATGCCGATGCGGTCGGATCTGGCACGTGTGGGCGCGGTGTTGCTGATAGGCGTCGTGCTGCTGGTTGTGGGCTTGCAGTTTCTGCAGGCGCGCTTCTCCGACCGAGGGCACTACCTGATTAAGGCGCGCTTTGCGGACGCGCGGAACGCATCGGCGGGTGCGTCCGTGTTGATGGCGGGCGTACCAGTCGGCTTTGTGAAAGAGGTCTCGCTGGAGGGCGCGCCGCCCAAAGCGGTGCTGACGCTGGCAATCCGCGAGGGGGTCCGCATCCCGCAAGGCTCTACCTTTCGACTCTCGGGCGGACTGCTGCTGCCCGGCGAAACGCGGGTCGAGATTGTCCCGCCCAATCAGGTAAGTGGTGTGCTTGCGGCAGGAAGCATAGTGGATGGTGAACCGCCCTTAGACCTCAGCCGCGCCTTCGACCGGTTCGCCCCTGAAATCGAGGCGACGCTGCAGGAGGTGCAACGCACCCTCGCCGCCACGCGCTCCCTGCTGGAAGACCCTCAACTGCGCACTGCCGTGCAGGACACGCTTCAGGCAGTGGAGCAAGCCACGAACCAGACTTCTCGCTTACTTGGGCAAGCGCAGGCGCTGATTGCGGAGAATCGTGGCTCGGTACGCCGCCTGCTCGCCAGTGCCGCAGACGCCACGCGTGAGATGAACCGCGCCTTGCAATCCACCAACGACCTGTTGCAAGATCCCCAACTGCGCGACGACCTGCGCGCTGTCCTTGCCAGCGCACGCACCAGCGCAGAGCGCGTAGAACAAATCCTCGCTGAGGTGAACCAACTGGCGGCGGACACACAACTCCAGCAAGACCTTAAAGCGACCGTTGAGAACGTCCGAACGGTGAGCGAGCGCGCCGTACAACTTGCGGACAAGACAGGTGCGGTGCTGGACAACGCCGAAACACTCACTCGCAATCTGAGCGAAACGATCAATGAGGCGAGACCCATTCTCCAACAAGCTGGCGAGTCGTTCCGGAAAGTAAATGAGTCGCTGGAGAGCTTCGCCAGTGCACGCACCTTCGGCGTGCGTGATGCGACCTATCAGCTCGAGATGGGCTACAACACCGATACGGAACGCTATCGTACCGATTTGATAGCCACTTTCTACCTGCAAAACCAGCGGCAGCTGCGGGTCGGACTGTACGACTTCACCGAATCAGACCAGCTGATTGCGCAATATGGAACACCGCTGGGTACGAACGTGTTGCTCCGTTATGGAATCTACGGTGCGAAGGCAGGTTTTGGGGTAGACTATACTTTCGGCGAGCAGGGCTTGTTCACGCTGGACCTGTTCGACCCCAACAACTGGCGCGGGCATGCGCGGCTGCACTGGCGCGTGTCAGAAGGCGTGTGGCTCTGGGGCGGACTGGATAGCCCCTTCCGACGCAATCAGCCCGCGTTTGGAGTGCGCATTCAACGCTAAGGAGGCAAATACGATGGAAGTGATTCTGGTACGCGATGTGCCCAACCTGGGCAAAGCAGGCGATATTAAGAAGGTCGCAGGCGGCTATGCACGCAACTACCTGATTCCGAAAGGCTGGGCAGTGCCCGCCACGAAAGGCAATTTGAAGGCACGCGCCGAACAAGAGCGCGTGCGCAAGGAGCGCGCCGAGCAGATCCGACAAGCCGCGCGCGAAACCGCTGCGAAACTGAACGGACAAACCATCACAATTCAAGGGCGCACTGCACCCAACTCCACCAAGTTGTTTGGTGCGGTGACCGCCGACGCCATCGCGGAGGCGATTTTGCAACAGCATGGCGTGCGCGTAGACAAGCGCACGATTGACCTGCTGGATCCGATCAAAATGGCAGGCACTTACAGTGTGCCCATCCGCTGGGAAGCCGATATCGAGGCAGCCATTACCGTTGAGGTGCAAGGCTCGAGCGAGTAAACGGTTTCTGGTGAACGAACTGCTCTTTTTCAAAGCAGGAACCCCCCTGCGCATTGCCAGGTGGCTCTCCTCTGTTCGTGAGCAGAGGCGCCAACGCTCGGAGGAGAGGCTTGCCCACTTATCTCACTTCGGGTAAAATCTACGCGGGGGGCGACCATGCAAAAGTCTAATCGGGACATACCCTTTGAGGCGTTGGGATTTGCTTTGCTGGGCGGCACTCTGGCGTTGTTATCTGGATGTGGCGGCACCTCTAATCAGACTCCCGTGCAAGCCGACCTCGCCCTCAGCGCAGTAGACGAACCCTTCAACGCGCAGCGTCTGCGCACACTGTATCGGAAACTTAGCACGATGGCGGAGCCGATGCGCCAACGCAGCGTGCGCGAATCGTCCACTCTGAGAGTCCAGATACCCACAGCTCAAGGTGAGGAAGTATTGCACTTTGCGCTCGTGCGCAACAGCGCGGGCGATTACCCGCACCTGCGCATCACACGTCCCAAAACCGGCGAGCATGTGAACTTCGTGTTCGGCGGTCCCGTTGCGCAGGGCGTCACACTACGCCTGACCGATGATGGCAGCAGACTGTTGCAGCGCGATGGTCAACCGCTGGTGTTTCGCTTGTTCGGCGGTGAGCCTCGCACGCGCACCCCGCAGGACTGGATTACGACGGGAATACAAATTGCCGCGCTGGCGTTTCTGGTGTGGATTGGTGCGGTGGTCGTGCGCGGCGTTGCGGCAGCGGTTGGCTTCGTCGCGTTCAATCTGATCGTGCTGGGCGCGCTTGCGGCAGGTCTGGGCGTCGCTATCCCCGTCATTCGTTGGTTTCTGGAGACCAGCGGAATCGATTGGGACACGGTGCGCCGGTTCGTCGAGCAGACAGCAGAGACGATTATCGAGTTGCTGCGTGAGGTAACGCGCTGGCTCACACAGGGCATCAGCCTCTATCGCGGGTGAGTCAGGACAACACTTATCGTATACGCTCACGCAACTTCTGCACCCGTTCGCGCAGCTGGGAGTCTTTGCGCAGTCGCTGCTCGGCTTGTTTATAGGCGTGTAGCATGGTCGTGTGGTCGTTGCGTCCGAGCGCTTCGGCGATGCGTGTCCACGATTCGCCGGTCGCTTCCCGGGCGAGGAACACGGCAATCTGGCGCGCTTGCACGATGTCGCCGCGGCGACTGCTGCCCGTGAGTTCCTCTTGTGGCACGCCCAGCTCGTCACATACGAGGCGCACAATCTGCTCCAGCGAGGGCATTGGGGAATTATGAGGCTGCGCATTGACCAGGTACGGTTCCAGCGCGTGTGCCGCCAGCTCGCGCGTAATCGGTGCGCCTGTGATGGAACTCTGCGCAATCATGCGCGTTAGCACCCCCTCCAGAACCCGCACATTCGACCGCACCTTCTCCGCAACGAACTCAGCGACTCCCAGCGGCAGCAGCACGCCGTCGCGCTCCGCTTTGTTGAGCAAAATCGCGATGCGAGTCTCCAGGTCCGGCTGCTTAATCGCCGTCCACAGCCCCATCTCGAAGCGCGAACGGAGACGCTCTTCGATGCCAATCAACTCGCAGGGCGCTTTGTCACTGGTCATCACCAGTTGCCTGCCTGCGCCGTAGAGCATGTTGAAGATGTGGAAGAACTCCTCTTGAGTGCGCTCTTTACCCGCGATGAACTGCACATCATCCACCAACCAGAGCTGCACGGTACGATAGCGTTCACGGAACTCGTCGGCTTTTTGCAGGCGGGTGGCTTGCACATAACCCCGTAGGAACTCCTCGCCGCTGACGTAGAGAA
>JAOAFW010000011.1 GCA_026416065.1 Fimbriimonadales bacterium | reverse complement strand
GGCGGTAGTTGTGCAGCTCCACCTCTCGAATCTTGATTCCACGCTTGAGCGACTTCGCGGTCACCTCCGGACAAAACTCAAACCGCTCGCATTTCAAGTTCATCGAATTCAGCACATCGGCTCGGAACGCTTTGTAGCAGGTCGCTTCATCCGTGAGGGGATACCAGAACAGCAACCGCACCGCCCATGCCAGCAGCACATTCGCCACCTTATTGGGGAAGGGCATATCTTTAGGTAGCCCTTTGAAAAAGCGTGAGCCGTAGGCGACAGTGGTCTCGCCCTTGACTATGGGTTCAATCACGCGCGGAATTTCGTTGGGGTCATACTCTAAGTCGGCGTCCTGAATAATGATGATGTCGCCCGTAGCGTGGGCGATGCCGGTGCGGATGGCGGCGCCCTTGCCCCGATTGCGCTCGTGGCGAATGGCTACGATGTCAGGCTGCTCGGCTAAGATGTCGGGGGTTTTGTCTTTGGAGCCGTCGTCCACGACGATGATTTCTTTGCGGAAGGGCGCGCGTCGCAGCCGCTCCAGCAGCTCCGCAAGCGTCGCCTCTTCGTTGTAGACGGGCACGATTACACTGACCAGCGGTTCCTGGTTCATCCCTTTTGCCCTCGTGGGTATTATACCATAGATTTTCGAGGATTGACTATGTGTGAAGAGGTGTATACGAATGTATCCTCCATCCCAGTACCCACTTGACAACGCCCAGCGCCCCTTACTCCCCCGCGGCACGATGTGCGCCCAGCTACGCAGGAGGCTGTGCTCAGTGCGTTGGAACAGGCTCGGGGGCTTGGCTTAACGACATACTTCCACTGCGTGCATTTCCACCAGCGGGCAGTTCGGGTCAGCACTCAAGCCACACTGGAGACAGACATCGACTGCTTTCAGCGTGCCTGACTCAACCCCCGCACGGATGAAGGCGCTCAAGCCCTCAATGAACGCGCGTCGCTCTGGCGAGTTCATTTGCGCCAGCACCGTCGCAAATCGCTGGCGACGCTCCTGATCCACTCGCTGGATAATCTCGTGCCCGGAATCCGTCAGCGTGAGCCCAACTTGACGCCGATCGCGCGGATTTGCTACACGCCTTATTAGACCTTTTTTCTCTAAGCGATGAATCATATTGGTCGCTGAGGGATATGAGATGTTCAACCCTTCCGCCAGATCGCCGACCGTGACGCGCCTATGGGTATACAGATAGCGCAGCGCCTGCATCTGCGAATACGTAAGGTCGGACTCAGCCAGTTCCTCCAGCAGCTTTTCGCCGATTGAAGTGTACATCGCCTGCAGGAACACCTGCGCGACCAGCTCCGCGTGGTTCAGTAGCTCCTCCGTCAATGCGACGGGCAATTGAATAGTTTCCTTCACCAGGTCTCACCTGCCTTAAGGATACCTCAAAAGTATAGCGTGGCTAAATAATACTTCCCTCAAGCGGGGATATCCAGTTTAGGGGTATGCTTTAACCGTGCGTTCCGCCGTAGAAATTGGCTACGAGCTAATGCAGCAGGGCAAGTATGCCGATGCGCTGCCGTTTCTGCAGCGTGCCGTCGCCGAGCAGCCCCGCGAGCCGCGCGTTCACCTCTACCTCGCGCTTGCCTACGCCCACGCAGGCAACAACACAAACGCCGAGAAGCATTTCGCGCAGGCGATTGCACTCAATCCGCACGACGCCTACATTTTTTACAACTGGGGGGCGTATCTGCACCGTCAGGGCAGGCTGCAGGACGCCCTCAAAGCCTACGAGAACGCCTATCGCTTGGACCCCACGCTGATTGGCGCGAAGCAGGCGGCGGATTCGCTGCGCGGGGGCGCGCCTGTCGTCGTACAGCCGCCGACGGTCGCCGCGCCGAATCCCTACACGACCGCGCCGCCACCCGTAAGCCCAGTGGATTTATCCATGCCCGCCGCTCGACGCTATCGCAGTGCGCGAGGGTGCATCACCGCGGGGGTGCTGCTGGCGATGTTCGGGCTGTGCGTCCCGCCGGTTGGCTTGTTTGGCGGGCTAATCTGCGGTATCATCGCGATGCTACGCGGCTCTATAGCGGGTGGGCTGGTGGTTATCGTGCTTGCCATCGTGCTGGGGCTGATGGGCAGCTGGCTATGGCAACTCCTGGGCGCGATGATTCAGTCAGTCGCGCCGATGTAGGGTATACCCTTGCTCCTCTACAGCCCGCACGCGCTCTTGTAAACTCTCCACCTGTGCTTGCAGGCTAAAGTGATGCTCGGTAGAAGTATCGCGCAGGGCGTTCAGCTCCTCGCGCAACGCCTGAACCTGCTTCACAATCGCCTCGATGTCCGCGCCGCCCTGCTTCATCGCGCGGCGGTGCGCCAGAATCTCACTCAACATGCCTACTGCCCACAGCGGCAGGAAAATCACGCTCGCCGCGCCTATCATCCCCATCGCCAGCCACTGCGCCCAGTCCATCGTGCGTCCCCCTTCAGATTTGCACGCGCGTCTGCGCCTCTACCTGTTGCTCCAAGTGGCGCACACGTTCCTGCAGGTTTTCCAGATTCGCCTGCAGGCTCATATCGAACTGTGTGGAGGTCTCGCGCAACTGGGCAATCTCCGCCCGCAGCGCCTCAATCTGCTTAGTGACTTCTTGATTGCTCAGCCTGCGCTTCTCCAACTCCATCTTAAGCATATCTTTGCGATGCTTCAGTACCATCGCCGTAATTGGTATGAACAGCGCGGGTCCAAACACGCCTATCACCGCTGCCAGCGCTACGATGTCCATCTTAGTCCCCTTAGTAGGAGTATACCATGCGGTATAATCCCTGTGAGGTTCATTCCACGCATGAGACGGCTGTTCGGACTGTTGTTGGGGTTTGCTCTGCTTGTTTCCCTTTCTGCGCAGGTGCAGGGTCGCGCTGCGTTAGAGGACGCGCTGCGCCGCGACATTGAGCGCGCCCGCGATAAAGTGTTCCCTGCGCTGGTGAATATCTTGGTGGTGAACCGCTACTTTGATGGTGGGCGAGCGCAATATGCGCTTGGCGGGGGAAGCGGCGTAATTGTCTCATCGGACGGGTTGGTGCTGACCAATTACCATGTGGCGTCGGACGCGGTGCGGATATTCTGCACGCTGAGCGACGGCACGCGCTACGAAGCCGAGTCGCTTTTCGATGACGCGATGACCGACCTCAGCGTGCTGCGCCTCAAAATGCCTGTCAACGCTCCCAAGCGCGAGTTTCCTTTCGCTGCGTTGGGCGACTCGGACGTCCTGAAGACGGGCGACTATGTGCTGGCGATGGGCAACCCGCTGCTGCTGGCGTCTTCGGTGACACTGGGTATTATCTCTAATCCCAAGCGCGTCTTTCTGAACCCGTTCAACCAGGATATTGAAGGTGCCGAGTTCGAACGGGGCGATCGCTCAGGAATGCTCACGCGCTGGATTCAGCATGATGCGCTGATTCTGCCCGGCAACTCCGGCGGTCCGCTGGTGAACCTGCAGGGCGAGGTGATAGGCATCAATCAGCTGGGCGGTACTGGATTGGGCTTTGCCATCCCGTCGCGCATCGCTAAAAGCGTGCTGGAGCAGGTGCGCAAGACGGGGCGCGTGGAGCGCGGCTGGCTCGGCTTCCGCGCGATGCCCACTGAGAAACTGCGCCGTACCGACGGCGTGCTGGTCGCTGCCGTCACCCCCGGCTCGCCCGCCGAAAAAGTGGGAATTCAGCCGGGCGATGTAATCCTGCGCATCGACGGCAAACCGACGAGCGCCCGCTTCCCCGAAGAAATCCCGCTGGTCTACCTGCAGATTGCCGAGCTGCCCATCGGAAAAGCCGTTACGATTGAACTGCTGCGCAACGGTGAGCGTAAAATCGTGCAGGCGCAGGTAGAGCGGATGGAGCCCTACTACGGCGAAGAAGACGAGTTCCGCACGCTCGGCTTCACCGCGCGAGACATCACCCGCCCGATGGCGCGTGTGAGTCGCTTGCCCGACGAGGGCGTGCAAATCACAGGTATCCGTCCGGGCTATCCACTGGACACGGCGGAGCCGAAACTCAACGCAGGCGACGCGATTGTCCAGTTCGGCGAGCGCAAGATTCGCAACCTGAGCGACCTGCGCGCAGCCATCGAGGCGCATAAGGAGCAGGAGAACATCCCCATCGTGTTCCAGCGGCGCACGGAGACGCTGATTACGGTCATTCGCAACCGCCCGCCCTCGCCCCCAAGTCCCAGCGCAGAACTGCCCAAAGCGTGGCTGGGCGTGCGCACGCAGGTCATCACGCAGCCTGTTGCGCAGGCGCTGGGCGACCCGACCCTGAAAGGCTTCCGCATCACCGAAGTGTTGCCGTACACGGAGGCGAGCAAAGCAGGGCTGCAGGTGGGCGACCTGATTATCGCGCTCAACGGCGAGCCACTGGAGGCATTCCGTGCGCAGGACGCCCGCGACCTGGAACGGCGCATCGAGCGCATGGACATCGGCAGCGAGGCGAAACTGACCATTCTGCGCAACGGTGAGCGTAAGGGGATAAGCGTTAAACTTGAACCCAGCCCTGCTGCCGCCGAAGCGGTGCAAAGCATGCGCCAGAGCGAACTCGATTTCGCCGTGCGCGACATCACCGCCTTAGACCGCATGCGCAACCGCTGGCGCGAGGATCAAAAGGGCGTACTGGTGGTGGACGTGCCCAACGGTGGCTGGGCGCAGCTGGGTGGGCTGCGCACCGGCGACCTCATCTTAGCCGTCAACGAACAGCCCATCCAGAGTATTCAAGATTTCCAGCAGGCAATGCAACAGGTCGTCAAACAGCAGCCTCCCATCGTCATCCTGTTCGTGCTGCGCGACCGGGAAACCTCATTCGTGTTCATCGAGCCTGACTGGAAGGAAATCACCCAATAGGAGGATTACCCATGCGACCATTTTGGTTTATTCTGCTGTGTTTACCGCTATACGCCTGGACGCAGGCAACGCCTGAACCCGGCGCCGCCTATAAACAGGTGCTGGAGAAAATCCAGCCCAATATCGTCACCGTGCGTACGGTCATCAAGGTCGAAGTCAAAGCGGAGGACGAGAACCAATCGGAAGAGAGTAAGTTCACCCTGCAGGGTGCTGTACTGAACAGTGATGGACTGGTGCTCGTTTCGGGGGTGTTGCTCTCGTCGGAGAGTTTTAAGCAACTCATTGGCATGGAAGACGAGAGCGGGGTGAGCCTGACCATCTCGCCACAGAGCTTCAAGGTCATTTTTGGCTCCGAGACGAAAGAGTACGATGCGAAGCTGGTGGCGACCGATTCGCAGCTGGGCATCGCGTTCCTGAAGATTACAAATCTGGAGGGACGCGCGATTACGCCCATCACTTTCGTCAACGAAGACCTCGCGATTGGCAAGGAGCTGCTTACGGTATCGCGTTTGCCGAAAGGCTTCGATTACGCGCCCTACTTCTCAACGGGACGCATCATCAGCGAGGTGAACAAGCCCCGAAAAGCATATTTGATGGAGGGCAACATCAGCGAGCTGGGGCTGCCCGTTTACAACATGAAGGGCGAGGCAGTGGGTGTGCTGGTGGTCTTGCGGCACGGTCTGAAAGACGAGGAAGCGGACTTCGGCTTCCGAGCGAACTTTGGCGAGGATGACAGCGCGGCGTTCCTGCTGCCCACCTCTGCGCTGCGTCCACTGATTGAGCAGGCGGTGCAACGCGCGGCGAGCGGGAAATGAGAACGAAGCCCTCACCCCCCTCGCCCCCCTCTTCCACTGCGTGGGAGAGGGGGGGACCAGCTTCCCCCTCTCCCACGCAGTGGAAGAGCGGGCAGGGGGGTGAGGGCAGCCTCAAACCCGCCCGCCTTATCGATCTCGGCGTGATTCGCTACGAGCCAGCTCTGCAGGTTCAGCGTAAACTCCACGCCCAGCGTGTCGCGGGCGAGATTCCCGACACGCTTCTGCTGCTGGAACACCCGCCTGTGATTACGCTGGGCAAGGCGTTCCACCCCGAACACCTGCGCTATGCCCGCGAATTCTACGCCCAGCAGGGTATTGAACTCTACCCTACCGACCGCGGCGGCGATGTAACCTGCCACAACCCCGGTCAGCTTGTTGGCTATCCGATTTTCGATGTCTCGCAGCATGGACGCGACCTGCACAAGTTCTTGCGGGATTTAGAGGAGACGCTAATTCGCGCCCTTGCCGACTTTGGTATCGAGGCGCATCGCGAGGCAGGTTTCACCGGCGCTTGGGTAGGGAACGCCAAAATCGCCGCGATTGGCATCAAAGTCACCAAGTGGGTCAGCATGCACGGCTTCGCGCTGAACGTAAACAACGATCTGCGCCTCTTTAGTACGATTGTGCCCTGCGGCATTGCTGACCGTCCCGTGACCTCGATGGAGCAGGTACTGGGGCACGCCGTCTCAATGGACGCCGTGAAACAAAGTGTCGTCCGTGCCATCGAAGAGGTGTTCCGATTGGAATTGACCCCCTTCAGCGACGATTCCAACCAGCCGCTATCGCCATCCCAGACTCAATCCTTGGGATCCAATTAGCAGGAACTAACATTTCGGGGTAGAATCACCCTGCCGGAGGCAACCGTTCGGTTGGACTATGTGGAGCAGCCTGAATGGGGCGCGTGGCTGGCGGGGTTGGAACACGGCGCGTCCCCAGGCGAGGCAATCGAGAACGCGCTGCGCTGGCTCGTAGAGCGAACCGAGGCGCAGCAAGGGATATTACTGCTTCCAAGCCCCGGTGGCGAGCAAGTGGAGTTCGCTTATGTGGTGGGAGACCGGGCAGACGAGCTGCGCGGGTTCCGCCTTCGACCTGAAGATACCGTCTTGGAGCCGACGCTGCTACACCGTAGAGTCTGGGAATATCACGCCGCGACTCATCAGGAGCCGATTGGCGCGATTACCACCGGGCTTGCTGTGCCGCTGCCTGCCTTGCCCCTAAGCGCGATTGTTCTAATCAACCGCCCTGCCTCGTTCGAACCCGCACATACCGCCTTGATGATGGCGGCAGCGACACCGCTTGAGTTGCTCATCCGTCTGAGCCGAACACAGCAGCAGCTGGAGCAGCGCGAGCGCGCCTTGAAGTGGCTCGGTCGCCTGCCCACTCGACTCGGCTCGGAACTGAGCTTGCAGCGCGCTCTCGAAGCGGTCGAATCGCTCATGCGTAAAGCCACCCCGGAAGGCGGGGGCATATGGCTCTACGATGAGAACCGCCGCGAATTTTTGCAGGCGACCCAATACGGTGCGCTCCCGCTCCCCACGCAGATAGCACTGGAGACGCTGCCAGCAGGCTGGACAAACGCCCCCACAGAGCTGATTTGGGATGGGCGCCCCCACCGCCTCTATGCGCTCACGCTGACGGAACAGCCGCTGGGACTGCTCGCCCTTGCCCTCCCTGCCGACGCCCACGATGCATTAGACTGGATCCCGCCGCTGTTGGGGCATGTCGCACTCATCCTCTCGAACGCGCTGCTGTATGAGCAGACCGCGCGGCGCGCTCAGCATATGACCCGGCTCTACGACCTGTCGCTGCAGCTGGGCGAAACGCATAGCCTGCGCGAAGTGCTGAGCCTGCTCTGTCGCGCCGCGCACGAACTCATCCCGCACGACTACACGGTCATCTACCTGCCCAGCCGCCGCGAACCTGACCGCCTCGCCCCCGTGTATGTGGAGCCGTTATCCGACCTATTACTGCACCACAGCCCCGATGCGCAGTATAGCTTGCCCGGTTGGGTCTACGCTTTCAACGCGCCCATCGCCGCGCCCGACCTGCCGCAGCATCCACAGAATCTCAAGGAACCGCTACCGGGCGGATTCGCCTCCGCGCTTGCTGTACCGTTGCAGGTCGCCGAACGCACGCTGGGCGTGATGGTGTTGCTAAGCGAGACCCCGCGCGAGTTCACCCTGTCCGAGGTGGAGCTGCTGTTCACGCTTGCGAACACAGGCGCACTACGCCTGCACGCTCTGGAGCGCGCCCATGCGTAAACCGACCTTCAGCCCCACCAAGCTCACCACCTACCTCACCTGCCGAATCAAGTATCACTGGGCGTACATGACACCCTACGGCAAGTGGATGCGCCGTCCGAACCCTGCCTTCGCCTTCGGCTCGAACCTGCATCGCGCGCTGGAGTATTTTCATAATGCGGGCGGTGCAGAGCGACTATCGCCCGACGAGTTCCACCAAGCTTTAGAACAGCTCTGGAGCCACGCCGGCTTCGAAACCAGCGCGCAAAGCGAGGCGTATAAGCAGACCGGGCTGGAACTCGCGCAACAGTATTATCAGGCGCAGGCGGCGCAACCCTCCGAAGCCGTCGTGCTGTTCACTGAGCGCATGCTCCGCCGCGATATGGGACGCTATGTGCTGATGGGGCGCATCGACCGCGTAGATGAACACCCCGACGGTACGCTGGAGATTATCGATTACAAAAGCGGACGCGCCGATGTGAACGAGGAGCAAGTGCGCAAC
>JAOAFW010000001.1 GCA_026416065.1 Fimbriimonadales bacterium | reverse complement strand
GCGCAGGTAGGTGAAGGTCGTCGTGCCGCCGTAATAAGTCAAGATTTGCACATCGCCCGTCTGAGGCGGGGCGCCCGGATACAGACCAAAGTTGCCCGCGAACTTGATGTCGTTCAAGTTCGGCTCGGGACCGTTCGCGGTGTTCTGCGAGCCAGTAATCCAGATGCGCAGGCTCGGAAAACCCGTGGTCAGACCGGGCATATAGACAATCGAGTCGAAGGTCATCGGCGCGCAGAGTTGGAAGGGCAGCGCCGTCCAGCGTGCAGCATTACCTGCAGGGTTACCGCCGCTCACATCACCCGAGATGAAGAACAGATAGTTCGCAGTGAGGGTCAAGCCGCTGCAGGTGCCGCCAACGGTGTACCAGGCATTCGCAGGATTACCCGCGAAATAGACAAACGGGTCTTGTGCGACCACAGGTCGGGTCGCTACTGCCGCTAACAGTAAAGCCCCAACTGCTAATCGGTAGTATCGCATAACTCGCCTCCTTTGCAGCACCCACAATTATACCACATTTTTTCAGCAGTGAGCGCGGCTGTTGAACAAGAAATGAGAGTTCAGTGATTTGAAAAAATACCTGAAGGTAGTAAAGCCCCCCGCAGGGTTTCTCCTGCGGGGGAGTGCGCTCAGTGTTTTACAAATTCTGGCTTTTCGTCCTTGAGCGACCTGATGTAGGCAAT
Source organism: Fimbriimonadales bacterium (assembly GCA_026416065.1). GTDB lineage: Bacteria > Armatimonadota > Fimbriimonadia > Fimbriimonadales > GBS-DC > GBS-DC. The sequence continues at coordinate 1,776 of JAOAFW010000001.1, read as the reverse complement.
CAGCTGGTTTACTTGCTCTTCTTTCAGGTAGTTGTAGGGTGGCATGGAAGGGGGATAGCCCGCGACAAGCTGTTTATTCGGGTTCAGGATCGACTCGCGCAGGTAGGCGTCGTCGGCGATCACCGTCGATCCATCCTTGAGCTTCACCTGGGAACCATACAGACCACGCAGGTCGGGGTAATCCTTCCCGGTGGCGGGGTGCATGTGGCAGGCGTTGCAGCCCGTCTGCACGAACACCAGTTTCCCCTTCGCTGCTTCGGGATCCACCGCTTTGGTTGACTCCGCCGCTGTTGTTTTGGGTTCGGCGGTGGATTTGGTCTCGGTAGTTCCGTTCGGGGCGGGCGCGCTCTGGTTGCCACAGGCAACAAAAATTACCGCAACAGAAACCAGTGAAACACCGTAGCCCAGTGTGCGTAGCCATCGAATATGCATAATGCGCCTCCTTGTCAACTCATTAAACCAGATTAGTTGACTGACTATTTTATACCCGATTTGCCACTCGGTTGTCAAGGGGTATAATCCCCCATGCATGGCGGCGAAGGTCTATCTCAGTCTCGGTTCGAACTTGGGTGACCGTCTGGCGAACTTGCAGGAGGGTGTGCGTCGCCTCCCCCGACACGGCGTGTTTCCCCGCCAGGTCTCGTGCGTCTATGAGACTGTGCCGGTAGGCGAGACACCGGACCCGCGCCTGTATTTGAACTTGGGGGTATGGGCGGAGACGGAGCTGACGCCGCAGGCGCTTTTGGACGCCGTGAAAGCCGTAGAAGCCGAGCTGGGACGCGCTCTTGACGAGGGACGCTGGATGCCCCGCACGCTGGATGTCGATATCATCTTGTATGACGACCTGACGCTGGAGACGCCATCGCTCACGATTCCCCATCCCCGTATGCGCGAGCGCGCGTTTGTGCTAATTCCCTTGGCGGAGATGACCCCCGATTACATTCTGCCTGATGGGACACCCCTGCAGGAACTGTTGCGCGACCCGCGTATTCAGGGTCAGGAGGTGCGGGTTCACGATGCCCACCTATCGCTATCAAGCCGTTGATTCGGGCGGGCGGATTGTTTCCGGGGAACTGAACGCCTCTGATGTGCGCCACGCGCAGCAGGTTCTGGGGCAGCAGGGTCTGCGTGTGGTGCAGTTGGCAGCGACCCCTTCAGGTTCGTCGGCGTCCCCGCCGACGGCTCGTCCGCGAGACGCAGACGCCATGGTAGCGTCGGCGTCCCCGCCGACGATGTTCGGGCAAGCCTCATCCTCGAATAGTTGGGAACGCTCGAGTGTCGCGCCCCATGCGATGGCGATGTGGCTGACGCAGCTGCGCTCCATGCTCAAAGCGGGGATGTCGCCCGCGAACGCCTTCCAGAGCCTGAGCCAGCGCACGCCCCACAAGGGCCTTCAGCGCGCCAGCTTGGAAATCGCCCACGATGCCGCGCAGGGTGTCGCCCTCTCCGACTCGATGTGTAAGTTTCCCGACCTGTTCCCTGCGTTTCTGGTGGGCGCGTTCCGCGCCGCCGAGCAGGGGGGCTATCTGCCCGAGATGCTGGACCGGCTCATCGAGTATCACGAACAACATCGCACGGTGTGCCGCTGGTCACTGCTCTCGCAGGGCTGTTTGTGGCATGCGGTGTTGCTGCTGCCGCTGATTGCGCCGTTCGGGATCGGTTTCGTCTGGGGCTTGCAGGATTTTCAGGGCGGCGGCGCAGCGGAGGCGATGCGGGCAATTCTGGGCGGCTTCGGCAAGGCGTTCCTGCGCTATGGACTGCCCACGATGCTGATTC
>JAOAFW010000312.1 GCA_026416065.1 Fimbriimonadales bacterium | reverse complement strand
AGATGTGTATAAGAGACAGGCGCAGAGACTGTCGCAGTTCGCAGGGTTCGAGGCGCATGGATCCCAATACGCCGAGCAGCCCGGATCCACGCCTTCACGGCACTGCCAGTAAGGAGCGAAGAACTTGTTCATGCCTATCGGCATCGCGCGGCGGTCGGTATGCTCGTTGTTGCATGGGGGCGGGTTGATAACAGGATCCTCCGGTACAGGGACATTCGACCAGAAGCGCATCCCCCCGCGCGAAATCGTCGCCGAGGGACACTCGAACACGCCCTTGTTCTTCACATAGGAATAGATCTGTCGGCTCCAGAGCGAGTTCGCGATGCCCGCGCGTCCCCAGCAACCGCCACTTGCCAACTCAGGGAAATACTCGTCGTAATCCGTTGTGTACATGCTGATAGCAGTCCCCAGCTGCTTCATGTTGCTCAAACACTGGGTCTTGCGCGCGCTTTCACGCGCCCGTGCAAAAACGGGGAACAGAATCGCCGCCAAGATGGCGATAATCGCAATGACGACCAGCAGCTCGATCAGTGTAAAACCCTGTCGTCGCATCATAAACCTCCTCGTTTCTGTAATTACGCGGGCATCTGCCCAATTCCTGCAATCGATTTGGGTAAATCGTGGCTTGGGCACGCCACTTATACCCTATCAGCACGCGAACCCCCATAACAGTTACTTGTCCTGTAGCGCCGCCACGCCAGGCAGCACGCGCCCCTCCAAAAACTCCAGCGACGCACCGCCTCCCGTGGAGATGTGAGTCATCTCATCGGCGAAGCCCAGTTGTTCGGCGGCAGCGGCGGTGTCGCCACCACCCAAAATCGAGACTGCGCCTGACTCGGCAAGCGCGTGCAAGACGGCGCGTGTTCCCTGCTCGAACGGCGGGGTCTCGAATACCCCCAGCGGGCCATTCCAGACCACCGTGCGGGCAGCCCTCACGACCTCTCCAAACGCGCGCGCCGTATCAGGACCGATGTCCAGCCCCATCTGATCCTTAGGGATCTGGCTTACGGGTACAACCTGCGTTGGCGCGTTCGGCTCTAATACAGGCGCGACGACCACATCGCTCGGCAGCACAATCTTGTCTCCTGCCTGTGTAAGAATCTGCGCGGCGAACTCCAAGCTCTCCCCATCCAGCAGCGACTTACCGATCTCGTAGCCCTGAGCCTTCAGGAAAGTGAACGCCATCCCGCCGCCAATCAACAGTTTATCCACCTTCGGCAACAGGTTCTGGATGACGCCAATTTTGTCGTGCACTTTCGCCCCACCCAAAATCGCCACGAACGGTCGCTCAGGGTTGCTCAACGCCTGCCCCAGATAGCGCAGTTCTTTCTCCATCAACAGTCCTGCGACGGCGGGCAGGAAGTGTGCAACGCCCTCCGTAGAAGCGTGCGCCCGATGCGCCGAGCCGAAAGCGTCGTTTACATAAACCTCGCCCAGATTCGCCAGTGCACGGGCGAAATCGGGATCGTTCGCTTCCTCCTCGGGATGGAAACGCACATTCTCCAGCAACGCTACCGAGTTTGATGGCAGGCTCTGCACACCTTGCTCCACCGCCTCGCCCACGCAATCCTCGAAGAACTGAACAGGGCGTCCAAGCAGCTGAGCGAGTCGCTCCGCCACAGGGCGCAGGCTGAACTCCAGATTGCGCTGCCCTTTCGGACGCCCGAAGTGCGATATCAAAATCACCGTTGCGCCTTGCTCCAACAGGTACTGGATAGTCGGTAGCGACTCGCGAATGCGCCGATCATCGGTAATCTGTCCATTTTGCATCGGTACGTTAAAGTCTACACGTACCAGCACGCGCTTCCCTTTCACATCGATATCACGAACCGTCTTCTTGTACATAATTACTTCCCCTTCTGAGCGGCATACAGCCCGCGAATGTAAATAATTTGTCCTGCGTGATACACATCGTGCTCGGCGAGCATCAAGAACAAGTCGCCTGTGGACATGCGCCCGCCACCGTAGTACGGACGCTCCACCTCGAGATCATCGTCGGTGAGCGGTGCAAGCGCGTCGAGCGTCGTTTCATAGCCCTCTTGCGCAATCTGCAGCGCTGCGCTCAGGTTGCCGCCCATTGCACGGAAGCGATGCTCCATCGCTACCCAGTCAACTCCGCCCTCGCCGAACGCTGTGGAGATCTGCACCAGCTTATCCGCGCCCAGATGAAAGATAATCTTCAGAATCGAACCGTCTGCCCAGCGGTAGCCTTTATATCCCGTAGGCGGAACCCACAATGCCTCGTCTTCGGTAAGGTCGCGTACCGCGGCTCTGAAGCTATGCCACGGACTACCCTCATAGTTACGTACAATCAGTTCCTTCAGGAAGTTGACACGCGTCTTCATCGGATGCTCCAACCCAGATTTTACCCTGCGAAATGGCTGGGATGTTGGGGTAGACCCTTATCGGGTGTCAGGCTGCTCTCTCCGATTCCGCATGGAGCCACTTCACAAGCATCGCTCGCAGATCCTCTGAACGGATAGGTTTGGCCATATAGTCGTTCATCCCACAGGCAAGACACTTCTCACGATCCCCCTCCAACGCATTCGCCGTCAACGCCACTATCGGCGTCACAACCCCCCCAGCACGCAACACCCGCGT
>JAOAFW010000293.1 GCA_026416065.1 Fimbriimonadales bacterium | reverse complement strand
CTTAGGGGAGCCGCTGGACGCGCAGCAGCAGGCAATCGCCTATCTGGAGCGTGTGGAGATGGAGTGTCTGCTGCAACGCGCGGAACTCACGCCCCGCCAGCGCTATGTGTGCGAGCAATACCTGAATGGCTTGACGCTCCGCGAGATTGGCAAGCAGATGGGGATATCCAAGCAGGCAGCGGCGAAAACGCTCAAGTTCGCGCTCATCAAACTCAAGCGGGCATGGCGCAACAACCCCTTTCACGGGCTGGCGGAAGTCTACCGCCGCGAGGTGAGGCGGTTCGGCTGCCGACGGTGAGCGATAGGTTCTCCCCTCTCCCATGCGGTGAGAGAGGGGAACCATCACAACTCGTAATTGCTTGCGTTCAGATTGAACTCTATACGCTTGCCGGCGCGCTCGACCATGAGTTTGAGTGGACGCCCCACTTTGGTATACGACAACCGATCCACCAGCTGTTTCTCTGTCCAGTTCGCAGGCGATTGTCCGTCAATCAGCAGAATCTTATCGCCCACCTTGACGCCCGCTATATCCGCATCGGACATCGGCATGACCCAGCGCACGATCAGGTCTTTGCCTTGCTTGCGCCACCAGATGCCATAGCCCGCGTTGTCGGCGGCGCGTTCCGCTTCCGTGTTGGGCTGCCACACCATCGCCTCACGGAAATAGTTGTAGGTTACCTTGTAGTGGCGCATAATCGGCACACCGAGCAGACCGTAGCGCGTCGGCCGGGCCGTCACTGAAGCGGAACGCGCGTTCTCCGAGAGCTTGTGGTAGGCATAAACCGAGTTGAACTGCAGCGGCCCTAAGCGCATCCGGTTAATCCGATACACCAGCAGGTCGCCCGTGAAGAAGTTATACTCGTCGCCTTCAAAAAACTCGCCGAGTCGTTTGTACCATTTATCTATCGTGATGGACGGACCGTTGTTTTTGTCGTGCTTGTAGGACGGCGGCAATAGGTTGGTGGACGCGCCTGTGTCCACAATCATCCGAATCGGTTGCTCTTTCTGACCAACGGTCATCGTCACCAGCACGTGGTCGCCCGCCATCTCGAAGGGGATGAGCGTACCTTCGGGCAGGGGCGCGTCGTGCGGCTCGAAAGTGATGGTGCGGTCGGCAAAGTTCACGGTCGTTTGGAACGCGGCGATAGTTTCACGCCCCAGCAGTCCGATTACGCGCTTACCCTCGATGGAATCGTCGCCCAAGGGGGTGCGCCAGACGGCTCCGCCGCTGATGACAATATCGCGCACCTCAGCCTCGCCCACTTTCAGGCTCTTCACACGCACGCGATACGAGGGAAACGCGCCATAGACCATCGTCGCCCAGTAGTCGCTCTTGGGAATTCGCTCCAAACCCGCCTCTTTCACGATGGAGTCGTCGATCCATGTGCTGGACGCGCCCGTGTCGTAGATAATCCAGTAGGGTCCCTTCCCGTTGAGCCAGACCTGTACGTAGAGCGAGTTGGTGCTGAAACGGAAGGGTACTTTCACGGGCAGGTTGTCGCGCACGGCGGGCGAGGTTCCGTGCGGCGGACGCTGGAAGTGCGTATCCTCCAGCTCGCTCTGGGCGTCCATCGCGGTCATAAAGTAGGTCGCCACATGCGCGCCATCGCTGTAGAGGCGCGTCTCGATGGGCATCTGCACCTCGCCCTGAGGCGTCGACATCGCGCGGAAACCGTGATAGACCACACCAATCCGACTGATCTTGTCGGTGTCGTAATCCACCTGCTGATACTCCATGCCCACAATCTGGTTCTGTTCGTTCAGGAAGCAGTGAAGTTTGTTATCGGGTTTCTTAGGCAGGTTGCGCTGATGGTCGGGTTCGGGTAGCTGCACAGTGATTCGGTAGGCGGGGCGTCCGTCAGGGAGTTTGCTTTCCTCACCGCCCAGTAGCGTTCCCACAGCGAGCCACTGCGGAATCTGCACGAAGTGGGTGTGGAGGGTGTCTTTGATTGCCCACTCTTCTTCCTGCGCGATGCTTGAGCTGAGGTACTCGTTTTTACGCCAGCCTTTGTTGCCATCGAAGCCGACAATCAGTTCGTCGTCGCCATAGCGGGTCTCCGTGAGCCGTTTCGTACCTCGCACATAGACAATCCGCTTGGCGGCGCTTTTGCCGCCATATTCGCTGGTGATGTCATACTCCAGTTTCACGCCGCGCTGCGTCAGCGCACGGTAGGCGTCGCCACCATGCTGTTCAATAGCCTGCTGGAATCGCGTCGCGGCATCGTTCGCGAACGCCGAAGCAACCAGAACAAGTAAGCCAAGAACCCCACAAACACGCTGCATGCTGAAACCTCCGCGTAGAGGATACCCTAAACGACTTTACTCGAGCCGGCGCAGCAGGAATAACCCTCCTGTTCCAAACAGCACGTTGGGCGACCATGCCGCCAGCATGGGCGGCAGGAAGCCATAGTTGCCCAGAATCTGGAAAAGCAACAGCGTATTCCAGAACACGAACACCAGCACAATCGAGAGCAACACGCCTACGAAGCCGCCCGCCCGCGCCAGCAGGAAACTGAGTACAGGCGCACACAGCGCCAGCACCAGGCACGCCGCCGGCACCGCCACCTTGAGATGATAACTGACTTCCAGCTGGCGCGTGTCCAGCCCCATCTCCCGGTTGCGGCGAATCTGGTCGCCCAGTTGCGCCATCGTCTGCTCTTCGGGCGTCGGCGCAGCGAAAAAGTCTTGCAACGCCACCTGCAGATTGATCACAAGTCGAGTTGCGTTCTGCACATCAGCGACCTTACCGTCGGGCTGGTAATAATGTACACTCGGCTCGTAGAGCGTCCACACGCCGTTGTAGTACTCGCCGCGCGGCGCCTTCACCACCAGCCAGCCGCCCTGCTCACGCCGCTCGAACATCAACACATCCTCCAGCAGCACCTTCTCGCCCTGCTGCTGCGCGACACCGATGCCCACCATGTAGTTCCTGTCTCTTATACACATC
>JAOAFW010000063.1 GCA_026416065.1 Fimbriimonadales bacterium | reverse complement strand
ATCCTGTACGACGCTTCAACGCGCACCCACGAGTTTCGCGAAGTGCCCACTCGCCCCGTGTATGACCTCTTGCCCATCGACGCGGGGGAACTCACCGCCGCCGAGCTGAACGACGCCATCGAGTCGCGGGCGAACGCCATCGAGAACTTCGAGGGCGCGATTGGGCGCCAGCGGATTTATAATTTGCTTCCTGAGTTGCGCAGCCAGATCGACGGCGAGCTGATACGCGAACTCAAGGCGCGAGCGTTACATTATCACTTAGACCCGCGCCCGCCGCGCGTCGGCTTCCGCCCCGGTCAGAACTCATCCCCTAACGGCGAGGATGAGGAGACGCGCCTCACGCTCGTGGATGAATGGCGCATGTTCGTCCGCAGCTATCCCCTGCCCGCAGAGATAGACCGCGAGGCGTTCATAGAGCTGGGCGCACGCTACCTGGAAAGTGGTGAACAGTAGGTACACTTACTTCCCAGAGCCGTTGATTCCTGAGTTTCGCGTGCGGGTGGGTGAACTGTTTGAGGTGGAATGAGATGCGACTTCTGACACTCTGGCTTGGCTTGGCGCTGCTCTTAGCAGCCGCCTGTTCGCAACCGCTCAAGGTAAGCTATCGAACCGAGACGCAGCGCGAGGGCGACTTTTACAAAGTGGACATCACCCTGCCTGTGTTTCCCGCTGACAGCCCCGTCGGCGCGCTGGCGAACCAGCGTGTAGCGACGATTGTGAACGGGTTCAAAACGAACTTCCTGCGCACAGTGCGGGACAATAAGAAAATCGGGTTTCGGACAGGCGCGCCGTTTGAGCTGCGTGTGCGCCCGACGGTCTCGATTGCCCGCGCGAACCTCGTTAGCCTCTATCTGGAGGTGTTTCTATGGACAGGGGGCGCGCACCCGAACACTTTCTATCGCGTGGTGAATGTCGGGACGGTCAACGGCAAGCCGCGCGAGTTGACCTTGAAGGATGTCTTTCGTTCGGCTGCTGACCGCGAGGCGACCCTGCAGCAAGTTTACAGCCGCCTAGAGGACATCAAGCGCAAGCGCGTCGAGGAGCCGTATCTCCAGATGCCTGAAGGGGGTATCCCGCGTGAATACTGGGATAGTTTCGTCCTCACGCCGAGCGCGATAGTGTGGATTTTTGAGCCTTACGCTGTCGGCGCGTATGTGGAAGGGAAGTATATGGTACGTCTTGCCTACGCTGAGCTGGAGGGGCGCGTCAACGCCGCGATTTTACAGGCAATCAAGCGTCGATGAGGTGTGTGCGCTCATTATATCGGGTATAACCCCGCCCGATGCGCGAGTCGATTCTGCGTCTTTGGGAGCAGCATAGCGAGGCAATTCTCAGGAGTGGACTGCAGATTGCGCTGATTATCGCGCTGGTGGTGGTCGCGCGCTGGCTGGGCGGGCGCGTGATTTTGCTCATCACCCGCGCACTCACCAGCAAAATCGAGATTTCGGAGCGGCGTCAGGCGCAAATCAAGACCATCAGCGCGCTGCTCAACAGCGTGTTAGGGTATGTGTTGCTTTTTGTGGGCTTACTCAGCATCCTCGGCGCGATGGGGGTGAATCTCGGGCCTGTTCTGGCGACGGCGGGCGTGACGGGTCTGGCAATCAGCTTAGGCGCGCAGCAGATTGTACGCGATGTGCTGAACGGCTTCTTCATTCTCGTGGAAGACCAGTTCACCGTAGGGGAGGAGGTGACCCTCGACGGCGTGCATGGGGTGGTGGAGACGATGGGAATGCGAATCACGCGCATTCGCGACGATGAGGGCAGGTTGATTACCTTCGCCAACAGCAGCATCAGTCGCGTGACGAACCACAGTCGCGGGCGCGCGCAGATTACGCTCGATGTGAGCATCCCAGCGGAGTACGGGCTTCTCGAGGCGCGTCGGTGGCTGCAAGAGAGTGTCTGCGCCTTCAGCCATCCCGCGCTGCAAGGGGAACTGCAGGTGTCGGGACCCCGCACGTTGGACACGACGCGCTACACCTTTCAGGTGCGCGGTTATACGACGCCTGCGCAGGCGGACGCCGTCGCCGACGCCCTGCGCGAGCATCTGATTCTGCAGGCAAAAGCGGATGGGATGCCCATCGGTTCGTAGCGCTATCCCACAGGCAGAGGGTTAGTGGTTGTGTCCACACACGATGGTTGCCTCAACGGGCGTTTCGTCAGGCTCCCGCACTGCGGCGCGTGAACGCCCGATGAAGTAGTTGCAATAAGCCGTTTTTGCGGTATTCAGGTCGTTTTGGCTGATTTGCAACGGGACGCTGGTCACAAAGTTCGGATACATCATGTCTTCGGGGTTCGTGCTATGCCCACCGATGCCAATCGCATGCCCAAACTCGTGTGCGGCAACACTGCGGATATCGATGGGGTTGTTGCCCCGCACGCCGATTTCCACCTTCGCATCCCTAAGCCTGCCGTTGCTGGGATAGTAGGTATAGGTGGTTAGCCCGTTGCGCGTGTCGGGTTTGAAATACACCGTAATCTGCGCGGCGTCGGGATTTTGCACCACCTGGTAGCGCACCACGTTGCCCGTCGCATCTACCCACTGGTCGAATCCCTGAAGCGCGAGCGTTCGGTAGTAGTCCGAGTAGTTCGCGTCGCGCTCAAAGTAGACCGTTACAGGAAACCTGTCCCAATAGAGCAGGCGTTCCAGCTGTGGCACATAGTTCGGGACGAAGGTATTCGCCGAGCAGACTCGCTGTTCACCTACCTGCGCGCCGCCGCCCCCACATCCTGACAGCAGCGCGCCCACCAGTATCAGCCCCACGCCCGTAAGCGCACGCATAGTGTTCACCCCAAAGCCTTATTATGGTATAATTTACCCCGATACGGAGGTTCGAGCGAATGAAAACAGGTATTCACCCGAAATATGTTGCGGCAACAGTTCACTGCGCCTGTGGCAACACCTTTGAGACGCTTTCGACCAAAGAAGAAATTCGCGTCGAGGTGTGCGCGGCGTGCCATCCGGTATTTACGGGGGAGGGCAGCCGGCGCGTAGTGGACACCGAAGGGCGCGTGGAGCGGTTCAAGCGAAAGTATCAAAACTACGGGAATCGCGGATGAGCTCACAAAAACCCGCCTATTGGCGCTACGGGGGACAGGCGGTCATCGAGGGCGTGATGATGCGCAGCCCCCGCTATTTCGCCATCGCCTGCCGTAAGCCCGATGGCGGGATGGTGCTCCACTCAGAACCCATCGAGAAAACCATTTTAGGCAAGCTGCAGTTCCTGAACCGTCCCCTCCTGCGGGGGATTTTCATGCTTATCGACGCGCTCGCGTTGGGCATCAAATCGCTCCACTTCTCCAGCCAGGTACAGATTCAGAATGACCCCGAAATCAAGCCCGTATCCAAACCTGTGCAGGATATTGCGATTGGCGCATCGGCATTAGGGGGCTTTTTGATAGGCATCTTTCTGTTCTTCGTATTGCCCACGCTGCTGACCGACTGGTTGGCGCGGGAGGGCTGGGGCAGCGTGGCGCGCAACATGGTAGACGGTGGGCTGCGCATCGCGATCTTCCTGCTCTATGTGGGGCTGATTGGGCTGATGCCCGACATCCGGCGCGTGTTCCAGTATCACGGCGCAGAGCATAAAGCCATCAATGCGCTCGAGGAAGAGGGCGAGGTCTCGGTGGAATCGGCGCGTCGGCAAACTCGCCTGCACCCGCGCTGTGGCACCAGTTTCGTGCTGCTGGTGCTGATTATCAGTATCTTTGTGTTCGCGTTTCTGGGGCGTCCGCCCGCGTATATCCGTATCCCGATGCACCTTGCGCTGTTGCCCGTGATTGCGAGCCTGACCTATGAGATTATCCGCCTTGCGGGGATGTATAAGGGCGGTTTCTTAGCCCGCGTGCTGCTGGCACC
>JAOAFW010000244.1 GCA_026416065.1 Fimbriimonadales bacterium | reverse complement strand
GTCAACCTAACTAAGCGCTACTCGGGGCTGTGGAGCAAGCATCCTGTAGATGCAGTCAAAAATCTCAACTTAGAAGTCTATCGGGGCGAAATCTTTGGTTTTCTTGGCCCGAACGGGGCAGGAAAGACGACCACGATTAAGGTGTTGCTGGGGATTATCTACCCGACCGAAGGCGAGGCGTATGTGTTGGGTAAACCTGCGGGCGACCCCAAAAACCACTACAAAATCAGCTACCTGCCGGAGAACCCCTACTTTTACGACTACATGACCGGACGCGAGATTCTCACCTTCTACGCGAAGTTGTTCGGCATCCCCGAACCCGCCCGTAGCAAGCGGGTGAACGAACTGCTCGACCGGGTGGGGTTGTCCCGCGCCGCCGATCAGCCGCTACGCACCTACTCCAAAGGCATGCAGCAGCGCATCGGGTTGGCGCAGTGTCTCCTCAACGACCCCGACCTGCTGATTCTGGACGAGCCGACCGCCGGCTTAGACCCGATTGCACACATTGACATTCGCGATATGATTTTAGACCTGCGCGATCAGGGCAAGACGCTCTTCATCAGCTCGCACCAGCTTTCGGATGTGGAGCGCGTGTGCGACCGCGTGGCAATCCTCAATCGCGGCGTGATGGTGCAGCTCGGGCGCATCGAGGAGCTGCTCGCCGGCGGTCATGTGGAGGTCATCGCCGATAAGGTGCCTGATAATGCAGTGGAGCCAATCCGCCAGCTGGGTGGCAAGGTGAGCCTGCATGACGGACGCCTGATCGTGGAGCAGCCTGACAACGGCTCGGTGGATCGTGTTATCGATATCGTTCGTTCAGCGGGCGGACACATTATCAGTGTCAAGCCCTATCGCCGCTCGCTGGAAGACCTGTTCGTAGAGACTATACAGGGAGGCAGAAACGCATGAATGCGACCTTTGCAATTGCCGGGGCAACCTTTGGCGAAGCAGTGCGCAAGCGGATCCTGATGGTGATTCTGCTGGTCGCGCTGCTGATTATTCTGATCAGTCCGGCGTTCGAGCCGTTCGCAGCCGGGCGCGGCGCACGCACGTTGATTATCAGCTTCGGATTCGGCGTGATTCAGCTGGCAGGCACTTTTATTGCGATTATCATGTGTACGGGCATGATACCGACTGAGATTGAGCGGCGCACGATTTACACAATCCTGTCCAAGCCTGTACAGCGGTATCAGTTCGTGCTGGGCAAGTTCTTCGGCGCAGTGAGCACGCTGGGCTTTATGTACCTGATGATGGGCATCGTGTTTCTCATCGCCTCGCGCATGGCGCTGGGCGAGTTCGACCCGAAGATTGTACGCGGCTTAATTATGTTCTTCTTCCAGAGTTCGCTGCTGGCGGCGGTGGTGCTGTTCTTCTCTACGTTCGTCTCGCCGCTGGTAAACTACTTCCTGTCGGGTGGGGTGTTCCTGATGGGCAACTTGCTGAGCAGCTTTCTGGAGACCATTCAGCGCAACCCGGAGGTCACCCCAATCACCCGTATCCCGGTGCAGATTCTGACCGTCGTCCTGCCTAACTTTGCCAACTTCAATGTGCAGAACCCCATCATCAACCCTGAGCAGGTGTTGACAGACGAGGCGGCGTATCTGGTGCAGACGGTAGTGTATGCGGTGGTCTATATCGCGCTGCTCCTTGTAGCGAGTATGCTGATTTTCAATCAGCGCGAGATGTAAGCGAGGCGATTCGTATGAAACGCAATTATAGTAAGTTATGGGTTGCACTGGTTGTGTTGCTGATTGTGCAGGCGGCGTTGCAGGTGCGCATTTTCCCGCTGTGGGTGCGCAACTACGCCCCCAAACAGGCGACGCCAATCGGACTGGCACCGGAGCAGCTGCTGGTTGCCGTCGCGGGCTTCCGCGAGTTTATGGCAGCCATCTTGTGGGTGCGCGCCGACGGCTTCTTCGATTCGGGGAACTATGACGCCGTGTTGCCCATGCTGCGCCTTGTGACCTGGCTTGACCCCCACAACATCGATGTCTATTCCACCGGCGCATGGCACATGGGCTACAACTTCACCGACGAGTCGCAACGCTCCGACCGACGCTACATCCCGATGGCGCTCAAATTCCTTGAGGAAGGCATCCAGAACAACCCCACCGTATGGGATCTCTATTTCGAGATGGGCTGGATGTATTACCACAAGATCCAAGACCCCACGAACGCCGTACCGTGGATGCAGGTCGCGAACGAGTATAAAGATATGATTCCCGCGCGACGACACATGCTCTCCCACGCGCTGTTCAAGTCGGGGCGTTTCGATGAAGCCGTCGATCACTGGGGCAAGCTGTTCTTAGACGCAGAAAAAAATCGCGGCAAGGACTGGGAATCGAGCCAGCTGTATGACGTACGTCAGAACAACTTGGAGGACACCATCCTCGACCTGCTGCGCCGCTACGGGTCGAATCCAGAGACGCAACCACCCGTAGACCTGCAGTTCGACGCGACAGTAAAGGTTGTGCGCCCGCGCGTGCTGCTGGTGGAAGGCAGGTTAGGCATCCCCGCTATCGGCTGCCGCGTGACGGTCATCCTGCGCGACAAGAGCAGAACGCTCGAGTATAGTCCCAAAGCTCTGAAGACCTTCACTTTCGAGGTAGACCCGAAGCTGACCTATATGCAGGACTCGCTGGCTGTGCGCGAAGAGAAGTTCCGCCGCGAGATCGACATGAGCAAAGACCCGAAGATGTATCCCTTCAAGGCGGAAGAGTATGAGGTAGAGTTCATCTTCGAGCCGCGCTATGCCTCGCCAAATATTCAGGGGCGCATCGGTTCGGATGGCGTGGGGATGTGGGACGCGCGCTATCTGGAGACCGTGCGCGAGAAGCCCGCGCCCATCGAAGTGCCTGAATACGCGCAGGTGCCCGATACAGTGCGCCGTGAGGTAGAGAACCCTACGCGCGAGGTGGAGTACAAGCGTGTGCGCAAGGTGATCACACTTACCCGCGCGGATATCCTGATGCTGGGCAGGCGAGGCGAATGAACTTTCCACTGGTGGGCGAGGGACAGTTGTCTGACCCGGGCGCGCGATTGCGCCTGCTCTGGGAGCAGCGCAATATCGTGGTGATGCCGGGCGTATTCAACGCCGCGCTCGCCCGCCTTGTGCAGTTTCACGGTTTCGAAGCGCTCTACATCTCCGGCGCAGGGGTGACCAACAGCCTGCTGGGGTTGCCCGATCATGCCTTTATCAACCTGCCTGAGATGACGCAGGTGTGCAACTACATCACCTCTGTTGTGAGCATCCCCGCGATTGCCGACGCCGACACGGGCTACGGCGGCGCGTTGCAGACCGCCCGTGCTGTGCAGATGCTCGAACGCGCAGGGCTGGCAGGCATTCACCTCGAAGATCAGGTCAGCCCCAAACGCTGTGGGCACCTGGAGGGCAAGGAGGTGGTTCCCACCTCCGAGATGATTGCCAAAATCAAGGCGGCGGTGAACGCGCGGAGCAATCCGAACTTTGTGATTATCGCCCGCACGGACGCCCGCGCCCTCGAGGGGCTGGAAGGCGCGATCGAACGCGCAAAACGCTATCTGCATGCAGGCGCGGACGCGATTTTCCCCGAAGCGTTGCAGTCGCCCGACGAGTTCGAGCAGTTCGCTCGCGCTGTATCCGCACCCCTACTGGCGAACATGACCGAGTTCGGCAAAACGCCTTACTTGACCGTGAACGAGTTTGCGCAACTGGGCTACAAAATGGTGATTTTCCCGATGAGCTGCTTCCGGGCAATGATGAAAGCCGCGGAGCAGACCCTGTTGTGTATCAAACAGCATGGGACACAGACCCCAATGCTGGATGCGATGCAGACCCGTGCGGAGCTGTATGAACTGCTGGAGTACGACCGATACTTACAGTACGACCAGCAACTGGCGCAGGAATGAGCGAGAAACTCTTCGTGGCGGATAAGTTGCAGCGCGTGCCGCCCGCCTATCCCGACGATAGCCTTTTACGCGCGGCGGAGCTAATGGCGCAGGGGGGCGCAGGCGTCCTGCCGATTATCGAGTACGGCGCACCGGTGGGCGTACTGACCGAATCGCGCCTGCGCGAGGCGATTCAACAAGGGGCGGACTGGCTCGAACCCGTTGCGCCCTGGATGGACGAGTCGTTTCTGCGCCTGCCCATCGACATGCCTGCGGAGGAAGCCGCTGAGACGCTGGCGTATAGCGAGCAGCCTGCGGTTGGCGTAGACCCGTGGGGACGCTATGTGGGCGTGATTACGCTGGCAGGCTTGGCGGCGCGTCCCATTAGCCTGCCCCAAGCGGGATTAATCGGTGGGATGGCGACTCCGCTCGGCGTGTACCTCACCAACGGCGTGGTGAACGCGGGTGCGGGCGCGCTGGGACTGATGCTCACAGGCGCGCTGCTGTTTGCTCTGTTCCTGCTGGCAAACTGGCTGGTCATTGGTGGCATGTGGTGGGCGCAAGATCGGTTCGGGATCCCTCTCTACAGCTACTATAGCTCGCCCTTCGCGGGGCAGTGGTTCCTGTTCTCCGATGTAATGGGGCTGGTGCTGCGCAGTTCGATATTCGTGCTGTTTTTATTGCTGATGCGCCTGCTGCCGATTGCGGGCACGCACGCCGCCGAGCATATGGTGGTGCATGCGATTGAGCGGGGCGAGCCGCTCACACTGGAAGTAGTGCGCCGTATGCCGCGCGTCCACCCTCGCTGCGGTACGAATCTCGTGGCGGGAATTGCGCTCTTTCTGGGGCTGTCTAAGGTATTCCAGTTCGGTACAGTCGACGGCGATGCTCGCGATTTCGCGCTGCTAATGGCGTTGCTGTTCACCCTGATGTTCTGGCGCACCTTCGGAGGCTTTTTGCAATGGGTCGCCACCACCAAACCGCCTACCGACCGCCAGCTGCTCAGCGCAATTCGCGTGGGCGAGGAGTTGCTGCGTAAGGCGCGCCCGCTCAGCGGCGCGACTCCCCCCTTCGGACTGCGCCTGCTCAACAGCGGCATTTTGCAGATTCTGATTGGCGCGTGGGGGCTGATGGCGATTCTCTATCTGCTGGAGAGCCTGCTGGGGATTACGCTGGTGGTGCAGTAGCGGGGGTACAATTGGGCTGGTGAAAGCGTATGCCCGTGAT
>JAOAFW010000230.1 GCA_026416065.1 Fimbriimonadales bacterium | reverse complement strand
GCCCACGACCCGAGACCACAATCGAGCCCGAATAGAGCATATTGGCGCGATCCGAAACGGGGGTCTCGGGAGGCACGGGCGCCACTTGCTTGTACACAGGCACCGATTCCCCGGTCAGCAACGACTCGTCCACCTGCAGCGCGGTTGCTTGAAAGAGACGGATATCCGCAGGCACGCGCACTCCCGACTCCAACAGCACCACATCACCGGGCACTAACTCGCGGCTCTCGATGTCCTGCTCTTTTCCCTCACGGATGACCAGCGCGTGCGGGGCAGTAAGTTGCATTAACGCACGCACCGACTTCTCCGCGCGATACTCCTGGATGAAGCCGATGGTGGCGTTCAGGAGCAACACTGCGACGATAACGCCTGTATCGATATAATCGCCCAGCAGCGTCGTGACCACCGCCGACGCCAACAGGATGTAGATTAGCGGGCTTTGAAACTGGTGCAAGAGGAGCTGGAAAATGCTGATGGGCTTGACCGCTTCCAACTCGTTATAGCCATACCGCTGTCGGCGCTGCAGAACCTCTTCTTGGCTCAGTCCCTGTTCGCAGGTGCGCAAGTGTTCTGCGACCTGCTCGGGTGTTAGGGCGTGAAGAACAAACTCGTGGAGCTTCTCCGGCGTTTCGATGAGCGGGTTCTGCATGGGTGGACGCCTCCCGGACAGAGGATACCCGAAAAAGCCCGGTCTTATTTGCCGGCGGGCCGCTCCATGCGAACCATCGCTTCGGGGGTCGCGCGGACATACCACGCCTCGCCCATCCTGCCGATGTAGTCAGCGACGAGGTTATCCACCACGCCCTCCGGTTTCAACAACGGCTCGGCAATATGGAAACAGACCACCTCGCCAATTACGTAGTTCGCTGCGACGGGTCCCACGCCGTGCGCAACCACCTGAAACAGTTTACACTCCATCGCGATGGGGCTTTCGGCGACGCGCGGCGGCTTGACATACAACGACGGCGCGCGGGTGAGCCCCACCTGCTCGAACTCACACACGCCGTACTCATACTCGAACGAGGTCTGGTTCATTTTCTCTGCCAGCCAGTAGGGGGCGATGTTCACCACGAACTCGCCGGTCGCCTGCACATTGCGCAGGGTGTCTTTGGGGCGCCCATCGCGGAAATTAGTGCAGGAGAACACGACCGACACCGGGTTCGCCCCGCCCGCGTTGAAGAAACTGAACGGCGCGAGGTTCGCGCCGCCATTGGGCGCACATGTGCTGACCCAGGCAATCGGGCGCGGCGCAACACAACTAATCAACAGCGCGTACGCATCGCGCGGTCTCATTTCCGACGGAAGGAACGTGCGCATCGACATCGCCAAGAGGATACCTGATGGGGGTATCGGCTATAATATGGGCATGGCGCAGAGACGATTGCGAGCGGGCGTGGCGAAAGTCGATATTACGCCCGACCTGAGCAAGATCCGCATCCAGTTGGGGGGGTATGGCGCCCGGCTGAATATGCCGCCGCGCGGTATCCACGACCCGATTTACGCCCGCGCCCTGGCGCTGGAGGTCGGCAGCCAACAGGCGGTCATCGTCGCGTTAGACCATCTGCTGGTTCCCTGGAGCCTGACGCGCCGGGTGGCGGAGGCGACGGGGCTGAAACCGGAGCAGTTGTTCATGAGCGCAAGCCATACCCATTGCGCTCCCGACGCGATGGGGCTAAACGAGCGGATGCGCTTCCCACTGCCGGGTGTGGGCACCTTTACGCCCCCATTTCTTGAGTTCACGACAGAGCGCGTGGTGCAGGCGGTGGAGCAGGCGCGGCGCAGTATGAAGCCGGCGACCCTGCACCTGAACGCCGCCGCGTTGCCCAACCTGAACCGCAACCGGCGCGGCAGACGATTGGTGGACACCACGATGAGCGTGGCGCGACTGGACGACACGCGGAGCAAGCCGTTCGCCGCGCTGGTAGTGTACGCGGCGCACCCCACCATCTACCCCCACACGATGATGGAGGTCTCCGCCGAGTTTCCGGGCGTGCTGCAGAACACGTTGGAGCGCGTGCTGGGACGTGACGGGGTGGCACTGTACCTCAACGGAGCGCAGGGCGATGTCTCGCCTGTTGCCGACGCCGGCAAAGACGACCACGACCGCGTGCAACGCTATGGGGGGCTGCTCGCCCAGCACGCCCAACACCTGCTCAAAGACGCCAAACCCGCTTCGCCTACACTGCGCATGCGACACGCTCAGGCGCGCTTGCCCGAAGCGCAGCCGCATCCGGAGTTTCAGCAATCGGCGGGACGCGAATACAAAGTACCCGAAACGCTGCTCAAGCAGATTGCCAAGGAGGTGATGCCCGAAACCGCACCCATCAGTTGCCTGGCGCTCGGCGACCTGCTGCTGGTGGGCTTTCCGGGCGAGCCGATTAGCTCGCTGGGCTTACAGACGCGCGAAATCGGGCACGAGGCAGGTCATAAGTACATCGCTCCCGTCGCGCTGGTCAACGACTGGATTGGCTATATCCTCACGCGCCACGAGTACCTCAAGGGCGGCTACGAGGCGACCGTCTCATTCAACGGACCCGACGCGGGCGACGCCGTGATGCAGAGCGTACGCGAGGGCGTGCGCACACTTTAGCGCATCAGGGTCTGTTTGAAATCAGCGATGCGTTGCTGAATCTGCTCGCTGTCTTTGCACTCGCGCGCGGCTTCTGCGACATAGTCCAGAAACGCGCTGTAAGCGTCGCGCCACTGGTCATAAAGCGTTCGGAGTCGCTGCTCCGCCCATGGCGGGAGCGAGTCGTAGAGGGGGCGCGGCTGCAACTCGCCCGCCAGCTGTTCATAGAGCGCAAGCTCTTCATGCATGAGTTCATGGGCGCGGCGATAGTTGGCATAGACGCCCCGCGCGTAGGAGATTGCCTCGAAGGCGCTCTGGCGCAGCTGGAACTTCTCTGAGGGGCTTATGACGGGCGATGCGGGCTCCGCAACAGAGATTGTTGTGCCATTGCTGAGGCTGTTGCCCGCGCCAGAACCATCGGCCGTCGTCGGCGCTGCAGGAAGTAAATCGTGAGTTGGGGTGGATGCGGGCGTTGATGGCGAGGGCGGCTCTCCCGGCGCGTGGGTCTGTGCATGCAGATGGGTCTGTCTCTTATACACATCT
>JAOAFW010000061.1 GCA_026416065.1 Fimbriimonadales bacterium | reverse complement strand
CTCTGGAAATGTTTCCATAAGCGCGTTGAGTGAAACATTTGCCCGCGAGAGTGAGATGTTGCGGAAGCGCGTCGCCCTACTGCGCAAAATGGCTCACTCTACAAATGGCTCATTTCATTTTGAGGCTGTTCCATTTTGGGCTGAGACAGTTCCATTTCGGGAAATAGCACAGCGCATCCTACTTTTCAGAGGCAAATTCGGACAATTCTCCTCTCAAACCAGCAGGAATCTCTAAAAACGCCCGTACTTAATTCGCACTATGAAAGCAACACTGCAAAAGCGGCTTGGATGGGCGCTTGTCGGCGCGATAGTGATTGGGGCAAGTGGCGCGATTTTGTCGGCGATTGCGAGAGAAGACCAACAGAGTAGAACCTGTTTTGCGGCCATGGGGCGGATGGCTACTGCTTTCGCAATGTACCAGCACGACTTCGACGAGCGGATGCCACTCCCCTCAAATTGGAGTGAGGCGATTATTTGCTACTATGGCTGTGAATCCTCCGCTAGCTTCTATGAGTCGCAGCGTTGCCCGAAGGTTCCCCAAAGCTTCTTCGGGGCTGGCTATGCGATGGTCGCGCTTCCCTTGCCAGTGAATCAATATGACCCGGAACGCACTCCGATGCTTTTTGAGACCGTAACAATCGCTCGGAATGCGTATGCGACGGAGGTGATTTTGCCCGACCCACCGCGCCACAAGCAGGGCAACAACATCGCCTTTCTCAGGGGGGGTGTGAAGACGCTGCCTCGCTCCGTGCGCGTGTGGAAGTATCAGCCACTGCCCACTGAGTAGACGCTCTGAACGGCCCTCATGCAGGACTCCCCTGCCACGCGCCTAATGAATTGCCCCTGATGACACGGATGGGACTGCTGATGGCAGGGATGGTTCTGACCGCGCAGGTGGGTATGGCGCAGCATCCGCGCCCCGATTTCGAACGACGCGACTGGCAATCGTTGAACGGCGTATGGGAGTTTCAGTTTGACCCGCAGAATGTGGGTACCGAGCAAAACTGGCACACCCTGCCCAAGCCGTATGAGCGCACGATTCGAGTGCCCTTCGGGTGGGAAAGTAAGCTCAGCGGGATTGGCGACACGAATTACAAGGGCGTGGCGTGGTATCGACGCGAGTTCACGCTGCCTGAAAACTGGCGGGGGCGGCGCGTTTGGCTCTGCTTCGGCGCGGTGGACCATCACGCCACCCTATGGGTGAACGGGCAGCGCGTAGGCGAACACGAGGGCGGCTACTCCGAGTTTCGGTTCGATATCACCCCGCATGTGCGCTTCGACCGCCCCAACACCCTCGCCGTACGTGTGGAAGACCGTACCGACCGTGAGATGCCGCTCGGCAAGCAGGTTCCCGACTGGTATACCAGTGTCAGCGGTATCTGGCAGACCGTATGGCTGGAGGCGACGGGCGCGGCTGCCATTCAGTATGTCCAGATTATGCCACTGGGCGACGAGGCGGGCGTCCCCCTCGGCGTCATGCGCTTCACGGTGGAAATAGACCGCGCGGCGGTGCGTGAACCGCTACAGCTGGAGCTGCGCTCGCGCAACCGCGCCTTCGAGACTCAGCGGTTCGGCATCCTGGAAAACGAAACCGAGAAAACTTTTCAGCTTGTGTTGGAGAAGCCCCGCCTGTGGACGCCTGATAACCCCTACCTGTACGAGTTCGAGCTGCGCTTGGTTTCAGAAGATGGGAAACGTGCTCACGATACGGTACTCGGGTACTTCGGTGTGCGCACCGTAAGTTGGGGCGGATACGAGGGTAGCGAAATCAGCTATGTGCTGCTGAATGGCAAGCCGATTTATTTGCGCGGTGCGTTAGACCAGTCCTATAACCCCGACGGTCTCTACACCGCGCCCGACGACGAGTTTCTGAAGCGCGATATCGAACTTGCCGAACGCGCAGGTTTCAACATGCTGCGCATCCACATCAAAGCCGACGAACCACGCAAACTCTACTGGGCGGACAAACTCGGCATGCTGATTCAGGCGGACATCCCTTGCTTTTTCAACCCATCCGAACGCGCCCGACGCATGTTCGAAAAGACCATGCGCGACCAGATACGGCGCGACTACAACCACCCGAGCATCATCATCTGGACGGTGTTTAACGAAGAGTGGGGCATCTGGCGGCTGAGCGAGGAGAACCGCGCCCATCGCGTGGACTGGACGCTGCAGATGTACCGCCTCGCCAAAGAGTTAGACCCGACGCGCCTTGTGCAGGACAACACCGGTTGGTCGCACCTTGAGACCGACCTGAACTCGTTCCACTGGTACGGACGGAATGTGGATTTGTTCAGGCATCAGTTCCAGACCATCAACCGTCAAGAGGTGGGCAACGGCAAGAGCTGGAACTTTATTGACGGCAGGCGCAGTCGGGGCGAGCCGTTCATCAATAACGAGTATGGCTACCTCGCGGCGTTCGACGGCGACGGCGACTGGTCATGGGGCGGACTCGCGCTCACCAACACCCTGCGCCTGTCTCTTATACACATCT
>JAOAFW010000192.1 GCA_026416065.1 Fimbriimonadales bacterium | reverse complement strand
ACCAAATTCCGCGAGACCGAGTATGAGGGAGGGATGGCGACCGTGCTGCCAGTATTGTAGCGCCACACTTGACGCAGGGTGAACTTGTTCACGCAGTAGACCGAGTTGCCCATCGAAAACCACACGCGACCACCGAAAATCGCGGGCGGCAGGGGCAGCGTGCTGCTCTGATTGCTGCGGAACACGCCACGTACCACGCCCGTTTTTGCATCCAGCCGATACAGGTTGCCGTTCGACGAGACGGCGAACACCGACTGCGTATCGTGGTCGTAGGCGACGGTGGAGCGTACATCGCCAATACCGCCTCTGCGCCAGAGCGTGCGCCCATTGACCTCGCTGAGCGCGAACCCCCCGTCCACGCCTGCCGCCACATACACGCGCCCGCCCCCTGAGACGGGTTGCACATTGCGGGGCAGCGAGCCGCCGGTGGTTACCTTCGCCACGCCGCCCTGACTGTTCACGCCGTTCCATATCCAGCGTAAGCGCCACGGCGGTGGCACAACCTGATTGGTGTAGCCCGTTCGTTGCGCATCGTGCGCGTGCTGCGACCATTCCGAAAGTTTCACCCCGGAAAGCTGTCGTTGTGTCATCTTAGCACCCCTGTCCGAAATTAAACAGCACAGTCAGCAAATCGGCGTCGTCCACCGAGCCGTCGCAGTTGGTATCCACGCGCCCTAAGTTCTGCCCCGTCTGCCCGAATGCGAACAGCACAGCGAGCAAATCGGCGTCGTCGATGCAGCTGCTCAGCCCGCCGAAAGTGCCCAGCGGTTGCATGCCCGTTGCCTGCGTCCATCGGAACGCGCGTGGGTTGCCGGTCTCATTGACGAAGTAGCCCACCACGACGCTCCCGTCAGCAGAGACGCCTACCGCCTCGCTGGTGGAGCCACCCAGCGCGCCCAGATTCTGCATCCCTTGTCCCTGTATCCAGCGAAAGGCAAGGTAGCGTCCCTGCGCGTCTTCCGCGAAGCCCACGATGACCGAGCCATTGGCAGATGCAGCGGTCCCACGCCCCAGTGCCCCGCCCAAAGCGCCCAGAAACTGCA
Source organism: Fimbriimonadales bacterium (assembly GCA_026416065.1). Classification (GTDB taxonomy): domain Bacteria; phylum Armatimonadota; class Fimbriimonadia; order Fimbriimonadales; family GBS-DC; genus GBS-DC. The sequence goes on along the minus strand of JAOAFW010000192.1, from coordinate 2,049 downwards.
TCCCATCGCGCGCCGTCCAGCGGAAAGCAGCCATCCGCCCCACCACGTCCATCGCGTCACCCACTACCACATTCCCATCAGCAGAGACGCCGAACGCCTGGCTCCAGCCGCCGCTGCGCGGGGCAAGCGGCTCCATCACGCCGTTTTGCCAACGGAACGCGCGATAGTCAAAGTTCTGGTTGAATGCGAAACCGACCACGACGCTCCCGTCCGCAGAGACATCAGTCGCGAGACTGCTGCGATAGTTCAGTGCGCCTAACCACGTGAGGCTTTGCGCGGTGCAATGCGAGGTAGAAACAGCCAGACCTATCAGTGAAACGCTCCATTTCCAAACACCAGTGTTTGTGGACATGGTTTCCCTCCAGCGAACCACCATCCCTATTATAGCCCAGTTTAATGCCGAGATGCCGCTATCAGGAGAAATTCGCAGGGGATCGCGCTCACTTAGCGAATATTGCCTCTATGAAGCAGTGCATCCAGCGAATTAGGGCAGGCACGAGGCTGTTCGGGATTGCGCTCCTCATAGCGATGGGCGTGTCATATGCCTCTGAAGAGTGGCGTCCTGTAGCGATTAACGAGACGGATTGGCAGCGCGATGGCGCGCCTACCTACCGTGTTGAGAACGGGATTCTAATCTTCGAGGGCGACGGGCGAGGACGCTTGATGAGCAAGCGTACCTATCGCGATTTTGAACTGCAACTGGAGTTTCGGCTAAGCGAAGGCGCAAACAACGGAATCGCTCTCCGTGCGCCTCTTGGGTTTCAAGCATCGCGCTACGGGATGGAGATCCAGATTCTTGACGATCGCGGGCACCAGCAAAGCGATAGGCGACGCATCTGCGGCGCGATTTACGGGCTGTATCCCGCTCACAAAAGCGCAGTCAAACCTGCAGGTGAATGGAACTCCCTTTACATCCGCTGCGTGGGACGGCGCGTGCAAACCACTCTAAACGGTGAGACTCTTGTGGATATAGACCTGAATACCCTCCGTGACCGCGAGTCGTTGCGGGAACGTCCCGGTTTTCTGCGCGAGGAGGGGCACATCGGCTTTGTTCAGCATAACGGGCGTGTGGAGTTCCGCAACCTGCGGATTCGCGAGATTCGCTCCAACCGTGCGTCGAACGAACCGCCAGACGGTTTCGTCACGCTGTTCAACGGACGCGATTTGATGGGTTGGCAGAGCTGGTACGCCAACCCGCCCGACGCCGCTTCCTTGGGCGATACCGAACGCCAGCAAGCCCAAGCAAAGGCAAACGCCCAGTACCTGCGCCACTGGCGCGTAGAGAACGGAGAGCTTGTGTTCGACGGGCAGGGCGTCCACCTTGTTACCGAACGCGCCTACGGCGACTTCGAACTCTGGCTGGACTGGCGTATCGAGCGCGGTGGCGACAGCGGCGTCTACCTGCGCGACACGCCCCAGATACAAATCTGGGACAATCCGGCCGGCTCCGGCGGGCTCTATAATAACGAGCGCAATCCCAGCAAGCCCATGACAAAAGCCGACAACCCACCCGGCGAATGGAACCGTTTCCGAATCTTGATGCTGGGCGACCGCGTTACGGTCTGGCTCAACGAGACCCTGATTGTTCACGATACTCCCTTAGAGAACTACTGGGATCGAAGCGCGCCACTTCCCAAAGAGGGGCGTATCTGGCTGCAGGCACACGGAACACCCCTGCGTTTTCGGAATGTTTTTATTCGACCACTCTGACGCGCCTGCCGTCCACGCGCAACATGCCCTGCACGAAGAGCCGAATCGCCTCGATATAGGTCTCGTGCTCGATGGGCAACAGGCGTGCGGCGAGTATCTCGGGCGTATCGTTGTCTTGAACGGGCACGCATCGCTGCAGCACGATGGGGCCCGTGTCGTACTGTTCGTCTACGAAATGCACCGTACAGCCCGTGACTTTCATGCCGCTTTCCAGCACTGCCGCGTGCACCTTGAGCCCATACATTCCCTTACCACCGAACAGGGGCAACAGCGCGGGGTGGATGTTCAGAATCCGCATCGGATAGGCTTGCACAACGGGATGGGGCAGTAGTCGCATGT
>JAOAFW010000190.1 GCA_026416065.1 Fimbriimonadales bacterium | reverse complement strand
TGTAAACGAAGCAGGGGTGACCCCAGAGGAGTTTGTGAAGAAAGTGGTAGGGTAGACGGCTCCCCTCTTGACAAACAAATCGCTTTTAGGGTACAATTCGCTTTCGCAAGGTGGCCCCATGGTCTAGTGGTCTAGGACGCCAGGTTCTCATCCTGGAGGACGGGGGTTCGAATCCCCCTGGGGTCACCAGAGAAAGCCCTTCCCCGAGTCCTCAATTGCCGAATTCCCCCCAAATTCCCCCCAATTTTCCTTAAAATCCCCTTAACCCCTTGACAAATGCGCCCTTGATGTGCTATAATATAGATGCTGTTGGGGAAACCCAGCGGCGCAACCCGAGTGCAGAGGGAAAGCCCCTGCTGTTGGGAGCCTTACAAGTTTTCACAATTCGCGCTGCGAAAGCAGTGTGAGGGTGAGATAGTAAGGAGTAATGCAGAAGCCTGCGCCCCAGCAAAGGCAACTGCAAGCAGCAGATAGGAATGCTCGGAACGCGAGCGCACACTCGAGGAGTGATAAGACGCCTTCGGATCGGCGGAAACGTCGGTTAAGGCTCTGAAAGCTTCGAAGCGGCGCCCGACGGGAAGGCAGTTCCGAAAAGGACAATCTCAAAGCGCTCGGGTTTTTTCTCATTTTCGTGCCCCGACTGTGGAACAATTTCCCCTGACGATGGGGTATGGAGGCGCAACGGGCTTTTTGGGCATCGCTGACCTGTTTGTGCAGATGGGGCTGATTACCGAAGACCAACTCCACGAAGCACTCCGCAAACAACAGGAGGGCGTGCCACTTCCCCTGGAACACCTGCTGGTACAACTCGGGCACATCACCGAGAAAGATCGCGTGCGCGTGATGGGGCATCACTGGGGCGTCCAGTTCGTCGACCTCGTGGAGACAGCGCCCGATCCGCAACTGGCATCTCTGCTTACACCTGAACTTGCGAAGCGCTATCGCGCCGTGCCTGTTGCCAAAGAGAATGGCAGACTCGTCGTTGCGCTTGCCGACCCACTCGACATCTTCGCGATTGACGAAATCCGGCAGCACACGAAATATGAAATCGAAGCCGTCATCGCCACCGAAGAGGACATCCACAACGCACTCAAAAAACTCTACCGCACCGATTCCTCCGTCTCGGATACCGTCAAGGAGCTGATGCGCGATCTTGGCGAAAGCGAGATGCTGATTCATGAGGGGGCGGAAGAGGAACTTTCGGCGGAGGAACTGCGCGAAATCGCCGACGACGCGCCCGTCGTGCGGCTCGCGAACATGATTATCACGCAAGCCATCACTGACGGTGCAAGCGATATCCATATCGAACCTACGCGCGATTGCGTAAAGGTGCGCTATCGCATCGACGGCGTGATGATCGACTCGATGGTGTTGCCCAAGCGCGTGCAGGCGTCGCTCACCTCGCGCTTCAAGATACTCGCCGATATGGACATCGCTGAGAAGCGCGTGCCCCAGGACAACCGCATCAGTGCGACCATCGACGGGCGCGAGTATGACTTTCGCGTATCCACCCTGCCCTGCCTGTACGGCGAGAAAATCGTGATGCGTGTGCTGGACAAGTCCAGCGTGCGCGTCGGGCTGGAAAAACTCGGTTTCCTGCCCGACACGCTGAGCATACTGGAGGAGGTCATTAGCCGCTCCTACGGCATTATCCTCGTGACAGGCCCCACAGGCTCTGGCAAGTCCACCACGCTCTACTCGATTCTGTCGCGCTTGAACACGGGACTGGTAAACATCATCACAGCAGAGGACCCGGTGGAGTATGAGCTACCGGGCATTAATCAGGTGCAGGTGAACCCGAAGGCGGGGCTGACTTTCGCGAGCGCGCTACGAGCAATGCTGCGTCAAGATCCCGACATCATCATGGTAGGCGAAATGCGCGACCGCGAGACCGCCACAATCGCGATTGAAGCTGCGCTCACGGGCCACTTGGTGCTGTCCACTCTGCATACCAACGACTCGTCCAGCGCGCCGCCGCGCCTGACCGAGATGGGCGTGGAGCCATTTATGATCGCTTCGTCGCTGATTGCGGTGCTGGCGCAACGGCTGGTACGCACGCTTTGCCCGCGCTGCAAGGAGCCATATCAACCCGTCGAGTCGGAGTTTGCGCAGTACGGCTTCGCCGTTCCACCCAATCTGAGCGAACTCACCATCTACCGTGCCAAAGGCTGCGAAAACTGTAAGAACACAGGCTACAAGGGGCGCACGGGCATCCATGAGCTGCTGGTGATGTCCGACCCCGTGCGCGACTTGATTCTCAAACACGCCGCCGCCTACGCCGTTCAGAAGGTGGCGGTAGAGCAGGGCATGCGCCTGCTCAAAGAGGACGCCCTCGAAAAAGTGTTGCTCGGGCGCACGAGCATCGAGGAGATTGTGCGCGTCATCTACAGCGGATAGGAGGGAACGATGGTCGGTCAAACGCAATCAATTGTACAGAGGGTGAAAGACCTTGCGGTGCTGCCACAGGTAGTGCATCAGATTATTCATCTAACCAGCAATCCCAACGCCAGTGTGAAAGACCTGGAACGGCTGATTAGCATTGATCAGGGCATGTCAACGCGCGTGCTGAACACGGTGAACTCGGCATACTACGGCTTCTCGCGCAAAATCGCCTCGGTGAAGGACGCAGTGGTGCTGCTGGGCTTCAAGACAGTGCGCAACCTCGCGATGACCGT
>JAOAFW010000145.1 GCA_026416065.1 Fimbriimonadales bacterium | reverse complement strand
CGGGCGCGCCGCACTCGATGCGCTTCGGTTCGTTGATAATCAGCGCGTCGGGCTGCAGGCTCTGCAACAGGCGCACGAGCGCGGGGCGATGCGTATGCTCGGTCGCGTCGCCTGTTTGCAGGGCTTGCTCGATTGCGCGCCAGTAGGCGCTAAGGGGCAATTCCATCGCCTAACTCCAGAACACTTTGAGCGTGGGGTACAGCTGGCGATAGCGTTGATAGACCGCATTGTACAGGGCAATCTGCTCAGGTAAAGGCTTCGTTGCAGCAGCGAGTTGTACGGTCGCCTCACATGCCTCCGCCACACTCTGCCACAGCCCTGTACCGACGCCTGCCAGCAGGGCGACGCCGTAAGCGGGTCCCTCTTCCGCCAGCAGGGCATGCACAGGCTGACCGAACACCCCCGCCAGAATCTGTCTCCAGAGCGGGCTTTTCGCACCGCCGCCTGTCAGGCGCAGCTCGCTGAGGGGTACATCCATCGCTTTCAGGATCTCCAGCGAGTCGCGCAGCCCAAGCGCGACGCCTTCCAGTACGGCGCGGGTGCAATGGGCGCGTTTGTGGGCAATCGTCAGCCCCACGAACGCGCCGCGCGCACAAGGGTCAGGATAGGGCGTGCGCTCGCCCGACAGGTAGGGCGCGAATAGCAGCCCCTCTGCGCCTGCGGGCACCGCTTCCGCTTCCTGAACCAGTGCGTCGTATTCCACTTCCGGCGCGAAGGTTTCGCGATACCACTGCAACGCGCCGCCTGCCATCAACATCACGCCCATCACATGCCATGCACCGGGTACCGCATGGCAGAAAGTGTGCGTGCGGTACTGCGGGTCTACCCGCGGGGTCTCCAAATGGGCGAACACCACCCCACTCGTGCCGACAGAGACCGATGCGCGTCCCACCTGCACCACGCCGACGCCGACTGCCCCCGCCGCCTGGTCGCCCCCGCCGCCAACCACGGGGGTTCCTTCTGCTAATCCTGTCGCCTGTGCTGCCTGCGCCGAGACGCGCCCGGTAATCTCGGGCGACTCGTATACCTTCGGAAACCATACGCGAGGAAGTTCCAGCGTATCCAGAATCGCATAAGCCCAGTCGCGCTTCGGCACATCGAACAGGGCGGTTCCCGAAGCGTCCGAGACCTCCGTCGCCGACTCGCCCGTGAGTCGATAGCGAATGAAGTCTTTGGGCAGCAGCACCTGTTTGAGGCGAGCGTAGTTTTCCGGCTCGTGACGGCGCAGCCAGATAATCTTGCCTGCTTGAAAGCCGGTCAGTACGGGGTTGAGCGTCGTTTCCAGCGCCTGTTGCTCGCCCACGCGCTCGGTAATCCACGCGCACTCGGCGGCGGTGCGTTGGTCGCACCACAACAAGGCAGGGCGAATCGATTCGCCGCGTTCATCCAGAAACACCGAGCCGTGCATCTGCCCGCTCAACCCTATGCCGCGTACCGCGGACGCCGCGATCCCCGACTGCGCCAGCAGCTGACGGATGACCTTACAGGTCGCGTTCCACCAGTCGTTGGGGTCTTGCTCCGCCCACAGGGGCTGGGGCGTGTGGAGAGGGTACGACTCTGTCTCTTATACACATCT
>JAOAFW010000100.1 GCA_026416065.1 Fimbriimonadales bacterium | reverse complement strand
CGCTTCGGTGTTCGTATTGATGGTCGTTTCACGCCCTGTGGGCGTTGCTCAGCCTTCTTTGACATGGCTTGGCGCATTCGACGGCGGTACATTTAGCGAGGCGTTCAGCGTCTCCGCCGACGGGCGCGTCGTGGCTGGGTTCGCCTCGAATGCGAGCGCGCAGCCGCGCGCCTTCCGCTGGACACACGCAGCGGGCTTATCTGAACTTGCTCCACTGGGCGGGGCGCGCAGCTTCGCCTACGGACTCTCTGCAAACGGCGCTGCGGTGGTAGGTGCGGCGCAGGACGCGATGGGCAGTTTCCGCCCTGTGCGCTGGACGAGCGGCGGAGCGGAGGCGATACCGCTGCCCACTGGAGCGCGCAACGGCGTCGCCTACGCCGCTTCCGCCGACGGCTCAGTCGTGGCAGGTCAGGCGTCCTATGGCGGCGGCGTGCTGCGGGCGTTCCTCTGGACACAAAGCGGCGGAACGCAAGACCTTGGTATCCCGACGGGCGGCGCGTGGAGCAGCGGCGTCGCGCTGTCCGCCAACGGCGCGGTAGTCGCCGCGACGGTTGGCTTCGGAACCGCAGGGCAACGCGCCTATCGCTGGACGGCGTCAGGCGGCTGGCAAGACCTCAGCAGCGACGAGAGCCTCGCGCGGGGCGTCTCAGCGAACGGCACAACGATTGTGGGGCAAGCAGCGGACGCCAACGGCAACTATATCGCCTTCCGCTGGCACGACAGCGTCGGGCTGGAATTGCTGGGACTGCCCTTCGGGGGCGATTGGAGCGACGCCTTAGCCGTCTCCGAGAACGGCTCTGTGGTGGTGGGGTACGCGCACACCGCGACGGGCGAGGAGGTCGCCGCACGCTGGATTGAAGGCGTCGGCTGGCAGAACCTGAACGCCGAGTTCGCCAGCCTGCTTAGCCCCAACTCCATACTAACGCAGGCGCGCGCCATCACGCCCGACGGACGCTACATCGCAGGCGTGGGCTTCAACGCCGACACAGGACGGTTCGAGGGCTGGCTACTGGACACCGTGCCTGAACCGAGCGCAATGACTATACTGGGCGTGGGGCTGGCGCTGAGCCTGATGCGCCGCCGCGCCCGACGCTAATCACAGGAGGGAAGCCATGAAAACGCAACGCACGCTTGAGGCGCGTGAAGCGCTAACTATCGCGGGGATTATCGTTATTTTAGCGACGATGCTCACGCCGATTTTAGTGCAACAGCGCGAGCGTTCGGTGGACGCGCTGTGCGCCAGTCGGTTCCATCAGGTCGCCTATGCCACGCTGCTCTACTCGGAAGACTACGATAAGACGATGCCCATCACGCAGTATTTCGCTGCGTTCAGCGGCGGCGATAGCTGTAATGACCGTTTGCTGGCGCAGCTGCTGATGCCCTATGTACGCAACTGGCTGAGTTTCCGTTGCCCTGCCGACCGCAACGCCACGAACGCCATCTTGACTACCTGCCCAGGACAGGAAAACCCACCCACGCGCCCGTGCGAGCGCGAGTATCGCTGGGCGTTGAAGACGAACCTCGGCTACAACTATGCCTATCTCGCGCCAATCATGCGAAGCGCGTTAGGATCGTGGTATAGCGCGCCTGTCTCGCGCGGGCGGATTGGCAACCCGTCAGCGACAGTGCTGTTTGTGGACAGCGTGTACTGGCGCGACCCGCAGACTCGCGAGCCGCAGTGCGGCGGCAACTGGATTGCGATGCCCCCATGCCGTCTCTACCGCAACACCGCAGGGCAGACTGTGGACACCTTTACTGCCGTGCGTGAGGAGTGCAGCAGCGGGCGGGCGGACGGCTGGTATGACTTTGGCAACCGATCCTGCGGTCTCGGTTCGCGCTCTGCCTGCTGGCGATTGAACACGGCGGTCGGCTGGTATACCTGGATGGAGTTCGGCGGCGCGTTCCCCTTCCATCAGAACCGCCAGCGGATGACCGTTGCGTTCGTAGAGGGGCATGTGAAGTCGATGACGCCGCAGGAGCTGGCAATCGGCTGCGACCTACGCCCGCAGTGCGGCGGCTTGGTGCAGAGTCCTGAGCAGTACCTGTGGGATCTGGACGACTATCCGCTCTGATACCGCAGGTATACTTTCTCCGAGGCGCGCTTTGCCTGTTTGCAGGGCGCGCCTCGCTATCAGGAGGCGTCTCTATGACC
>JAOAFW010000065.1 GCA_026416065.1 Fimbriimonadales bacterium | reverse complement strand
GTCCTGCGCGACGACAACCGGGTCGTCATGGTAGCGGGTCTCTTGGGCGTAGTCGCCGTGCAAGAGGCGCACCGCATACCCACCTCGCAGGTCAATCGCGGGAATGACCTCGAATCGTTCCATCAGTCGCCAATTGTACCGAAGTTGAACAGCACAATCAGCAGGTCGGCATCATCCACTATACCATCACCGTTCAGGTCGGCTTGCAAGTTCGTGGAGCCAAAGTTAAACAGCACAATCAACATATCGGCATCGTCGATCTGGTTATCGCGGTTGGCATCGCCGTTAATAAGTGTCCAGTTCGCATTCACAACACCGCTACCGCCCAGTTGTAGCGTTTGGCGTTGCGCCAGCCAGCCGGGCACATAAACGCGCGCCTGCACCGCACCGGAAAGCCCTGTTTGCAGAATGTAGCTACCGCCTGTCCCCAGACTACAGGTCAGCGTTTCGCTTCGGGAACTGCTCACGAGCGTAAACTGCACCGTTGTACCTGCAGGGTCGGGCAGGTAGTCGCGCAGGACAACCCGTCCCTGAAGGGTTGGTATGGGATCGATTCGCCAGATCCCCGCTCCCGGAACGTTCTGTGCTCCCTGATTGATGGTGGCGACCGCATAGACGGCTCCGCCGGGCGCGGCGACAAGCAGTTCGGGTAATTCGTCGGCAGGACTGAGTGTCGGGAGATAGCCCTGTGCGATTAGCGTACCGTCTGTACGCAGCCACTGCAGGAGCGGTTTCCAGCGGTCGGGGTTGGGCACCAGTTCGCCAATCAGTTGTACGAGCGCACCCGACGCTGTACCCACGCCTGCCACAGGGCGATACACACCGTTCAGCGTTTGCGAGTCTATTGTTGTCCCGTTGGGCAGCCCCATAGTGCTGGTCACTCCACGCGCCGCGTTGGTCTCCCAACCGCCGCTTGCCAGCCAGACCGTGCCGTTGACAGCCAACACATCGGGAATCGCATCGCCTGCTACGCCGCTCAGGTCCCACTGCCCCAGCGGATTCCCGTTCGCTGGATCGACCCGACACATCCGCAAACGCATCTGCTGAGAAGCCGTGTCCCAGTAGTCGCCCAGCAGGTACAGACTCCCATCGCTTGCTCGAACAAACTTTTCCGTGCGCAGGGGCAGGATGCGCTCGTAAACCGTGCCGCCTGTGCTATTAATTGCCCGCAGGTAAGTGTGCGTAAAGCTCTGCAACATCTCGCCTACTTCACCATCCACGAAAATAATCAAGGTCGTGGTGGTGTTCAGACGCACTATGCCGACAGGGGTGCGATTTGACAGGAAGGTAGCCGGCTGGCCGTAGAGGTTCGCGGTCAGGCGCGTCCCGTTCGCGTCGTAAATCAGTCGCGCGAAGCCGATGCCTCCGCTACCGTAGGTATGGAGCACCTCCACGCCACCCTCAGGACGCGCGACCAACTGGCGAATCACATCATATGCGCTCTCGTTTACCGTCACAGACCAGAGCAAGTCTCCGTTTGCTGACCAGCGCTGGACAAAAGCAGTTGAATCGGCGTTAGCGCGGGTGATGGCTAAGTAGAATGAGTTATCAGGCGCGACAGCAATCGCCTCCGCATATTCTGCTTGATCGATGAGCCCGAAAGTGCGCGTCCACAACAGATCACCGTTCGGTGCGTACTTCACAATCGCGACACTATTGAACGCTTGCGTTTCGTGGATGAAGCGTCCTGCCACGATGAGGTTCCCTTGCGAGTCGGCGGCGGCGACCTGCGGTAGGAAGCCGCGCGAGTTTGGATGCAGGTACAAGCGGCTCCATGCCACGCTCTGCGCACTGGCGCAAGCGACCATGAGAACGAGTCCCCAGAACATCAGCGATAGGCGCATCGAGTCTATTATAGCACGATTTGAGCAATATCGCGCCGGTAATGCATCCCTTCGAAATGAATTTGCTCTGCGGCTCGGTAGGCGTTCGTGCGCGCCGCTTCGAGTGTGTCGCCCAGCCCGACGACATTCAGCACGCGCCCGCCTGCGGTGACGATTTGTCCGTTCTGTTTGCGCGTGCCGGCATGAAAAATCAGCACATCGGGCAACTGGCTTGCCTGTTCCAATCCCCCGATCGGCAGCCCTGTGCGGTACTCGTGCGGGTAGCCACCCGACGCCAGCACGACGCACACAGCAGCGCGAGAACCAAAACGCAGCGGCGTTTCTTGCAGCCTGCCCTCGGTTGCCGCCAGCGCGAGTTCCACAAGGTCGCCCTCCAACAAGGGTAGCAGTACCTGCGTCTCAGGGTCGCCGAATCGGCAGTTGAACTCGAGCGTGTAGGGCTGTGCGTTCTGAATCATAAGACCGGCGTACAGCACGCCCTTGTAGGGGGTTCCGCGCCGCGCCATCTCATCGATCACGGGACGCACAATCTGGCTCAGGGCGGTCTCTATGAGTACAGGCGTGGCGTCGGGCAGGGGTGTATAGCAGCCCATGCCACCCGTGTTGGGACCGCGGTCGCCCTCCAGCGCACGCTTGTAGTCGCGCACGGGTGGCATCGGCAGCGCGGTCTGCCCATCGGTCAGACACAACAGTGACATTTCACGCCCGTACAGGCGGTCTTCGATGACGATTCGCGCCCCTGCTTCGCCTAACCCACGCTCCACCAGAAGGAACTCTATGGCGTCCAAGGCGTCGCCCAGCGTCTCGCACACGAACACGCCCTTGCCTAACGCTTCGCCGTCGGCTTTAATCACGCATGGTCGTTCTGCAAACCGCTTTCGCAGATAGGCTTGCGCGGCGTCAGGGTCATCGAACACGGCGAAAGGAGCGGTAGGAGCGTTCACCTGCGCCATCAGTTGCTTGGCGAAGGCTTTACTGCCTTCCAGCTGCGCCGCTGCACGGGCGGGACCGAAACAGGGAATCCCTGCCTCGTTCAGCGCGTCTGCCAAGCCCGCAATCAGGGGCGACTCCGGTCCCACGACCACAAGGTCGACGGCGTTCTGCCGAGCAAAGTCGACGATTTCAGGGATGGACTTGGGCGCGATGGGGACACACTCAGCGAGTTGAGCGATTCCTGCGTTGCCGGGGGCAGCATAGAGCGTATCGCAGTGTACGCTCTGGCGCAGTTTCCATGCCAGCGCGTGTTCGCGTCCGCCGCCGCCAATCAGCAGGATGCGCATCTTCGTGCCCCCGTCGGCGGAACGCCGACGCTACGAATAAAGTACGACGGCGAGGACGCCGTCGTACCGGAACTTATCGCTTGACGAACTGGAAGCCGCGGCGTGCGCCGTGACGCGCGTACTTCTTGCGCTCCTTCTCGCGGGCGTCGCGGGTCAGCAATCCGTTCTGTTTCAACACAGCGCGATACTCGGGGTTCACTTGCAGCAGGGCGCGTGCCACGCCATGTCGAATTGCCCCTGCCTGCCCCGACAGCCCGCCACCGCGCACCGTCGCTTTGACATCGTACTGCCCCTCGATGCCCAGCAGGCGCAACGGTTGCGTCACGATGCGTTCCAGAATCGGGCGACGCAGATACTCCGGCGCTTCGCGCCCGTTAATCATGATTTTGCCTTCACCCGGCATCAGCCACACCCGCGCTGACGCGGTCTTGCGCCGTCCCGTGCCATAGTATCGAATCGGTTCCATAGCATCTACTCCTTACAGTTCAAACGGTTGAGGTTGCTGCGCTATATGGGGATGTTCCGCGCCCTGAAAAACGCGCAGTCGCTTCAGCATGCGGGCGCGCAGTTTGTTCTTGGGCAACATGCGGCTCACCACGCGCGTGACCATCTTCTCGGGCTTCTCGGTCATCATCTTGCGGCGGGTGTAGGCGCGCAGCCCACCCGGATGCATCGTGTGATGGTAGATGACTTCCTCCAACTTGCTGCCCGTAAATATCGCCTTCTCCGCATTCAAGATAATCACATGGTCGCCCATATCCATATGGGGCGTGTACGTGGGCTTATGCTTGCCCTGCAGCAGGCGCGCCACCTGAGCGGCGACTCGCCCGACGGGCTTACCCGCCGCGTCGACGACCCACCAGGTTCGCTGGATTTCGTCTTTTTTCATCGTATAGGTTCGCTGCAACATAATCGCTGCCTCCTTCTGTCGCTTGGACGGTCTGATCCAAGCAAGACACACGGACATTCCTGTCCGTGCCACGCGAGTCAGTATTTTACCCGAATCAGGCATAATCCCTGCGCCGGCGCCATATGTGTCGCCTGACTCCCGCTTTCCAGTCGCCCGCGCAGGGAGTCGATGCCTTGTTTCCCTTCACCCACGCGCGCCAGTTCGCCCACGATAAGGCGTACCATGCCGCGCAGGAAGCCGTTCGCCTCCAGCTCGATGCGCACCCCGTCGCGTGTAGGCTGCACCACGCCTTGATAGAGCGTTCGCACCGTGCTTTTCTCGGTCGGTATCTTCACCGAGAAGGGGCGAAAATCGTGTTCGCCCAGTAGAGCCTCTAACGCGATTTGCATCGCTGCGGCGTCCAGTCGATGCGGATAGTGCCATGCGTAGCGTATCTTCCACACGGAGGGGTGGCTCCCCGTGTAGAGAGTATATCGATACACCCGGCTCTGCGCTGAGAATCGCGCATGGAAGTTCGCGCTCACTTCCCGTGCGCTCCGCACTTTCAAATCCATCGGCAGGCGGCGGTTCAGGATTTCGGTCAGCTTCTCCAGCGGGATGGGGCGGCTGGTGAAGAAGTTCACCACCTGCCCGTGCGCATGTACGCCTGCGTCGGTACGGCTCGCGCCGATGACCTCAATCGGTTCGTTGAGCGTCGCTTGCAGCACGCTTTCGAGCACGCCCTGCACGGTGCGCACGCCCTGCTGACGTGCAAAGCCGTGAAAATCGGTACCGTCGTACTCGATTCGCAGGCGCACGTTGCGCATGCGCTACTCGACCAGTTCCAGCAGCGCGGTTTCCACCGCGTCGCCGCGCCGGATGCCCACGCGCACGATGCGTGTGTAGCCGCCGTTGCGTTCTTTGTAGCGTGGCGCGATGTTGTCAAAGAGATGTTTCACCAGGCTCTCGTCGCGCAGGAACGCGCGCGCCTGACGCCGGGCGTGCAGGGTGTTCTGCTTCGCCAGCGTAATCATCTTTTCCGCCAGCCGGCGCGTCTCTTTGGCGCGGGTGACGGTGGTCTCAATCTTTTCGTGGATGAGCAGCGAGCGCACCTGATTGCGCAGCAAGTGCATCCGGTGGTCGCTGGGGCGTCCTAATTTGCGATAGCCGGCTCCGTGATTCATGATTGACTTCGCCTCCTTCCCGATTTCATTAAGCTCAGCCCCATCTCGCTGAGTTTTTCCTCGACCTCTTTTTTCGCCGTGTCGCCAAAGTTGCGCAGGGTGAGCAGTTTCTGTTCGGGGGTATTGAGCAGTTTATAGAGCGTATCGATTCCACCGCTGCGCAGGGCGTTCAGCACGCGCGTCGAGAGGCGCAGTTCTTCCAGCGGACGGTCGGGTACCGTAACTCCGGGCGGAGCGGGCACAACAGCTGCGGCTTCCAGTGCGCCCTCCTCGCCGCCCAGGATCATCAGGCGGCTGAACTGGTCACGCAGAATCGCCGCCGCTTGATACACCGCTTCCGCAGGGGCAATCGCGCCGTTCGTCCACACTTCCAGAATCAGGCGGTCGTAGTCGGTGCGCTCGCCCACCAGCGTCGGCTCCACCAGGAAGTTCACTTTCGTGACCGGGTTGAACAACGCGTTCGTGCGGATTTCGCCCACCGAGCCGCGTCCACGCTCGCGCTTGAGCGCAGCTACATAGCCGCGTCCAATCTCCACGGTGATGTCGGCGTTGATACGTGCGCTGGCATCGCTCAGCGTCGCCAGATAGAGTTCGGGGTTCACAACCTCCACATCGGCGGGGGCTTGAATATCTGCCGCTGTGACTCGTCCCGGACCCTGTACCTGCAGGCGCAGGGAGTACTTGTCGCGTGGCTGCGACGAGTGGATGCGAATTGCTACATTCTTGAGGTTGAGCAGGAAGTGGATTGTGTCTTCCTTTACACCGGGTATCGGCTCGAACTCGCTCAGCACCCCTTCGATGCGCACGCTGGTAATCGCCGCGCCGGGAATCGATGAGAGCAGCACGCGGCGCAGGGCGTTGCCCAGCGTCACGCCGTAGCCCCGCTCCAGCGGCTCGACCTCGAACTTGCCGTACTTCGGTTCGCTAACCAGCGTGCGAACTTCCGTTTCTACCATCTGAACCGTCATAAAGTACAATTGCCTCCTTAGCGGCTATAGAACTCGATAATCTTCTGCATTTCGATTTTGGTATCGATCTCGTCGGCTTGGGGCGCATGAAGTACCTTGCCTTGAACCTGGTTCGAATCATACACAAGCCATGCAGGGGGGGTATGGTCGGCAGCACGCGCCAAAGCGTCTTTCGCCAGGGCGGTCGAGCGTTTCGATTCGTGGATGCTAATCACATCGCCTTCACGCACTTGATACGACGGGATGTTCACGCGCTTACCGTTGACCGTGATAAACTTGTGTGAGACCATTTGGCGCGCCTGCCCACGCGAGTTGGCAAAGCCCAACCGGAAGACCACGTTATCGAGGCGCATCTCGAGCTGGCGCAGCAGCACCTCGCCCGTGACCCCACGGGCGCGTTGAGCCTCCTCGACATACTTGCGGAACTGCGCTTCGCGCAGGTGGTACATCTGGCGCAGCTTCTGCTTCTCGCGGAGCTGCTCCCCGTACTCGCTCATCTTACGGTCGCGCGTGCGCGGGCCGTGTTGCCCGGGCGGGAAGTTGCGCCGCTCTAAGGCACACTTTTTCGTATAGCAGCGGTCGCCCTTGAGATAGAGCTTGACGCCTGCACGCCGACACATGCTACATTTCGAATCCCAAATCACGGACATACCTGTTTTCCTCCTTGATTACACGCGGCGGCGTTTGGGGGGTCGGCACCCGTTATGTGGCACGGGAGTCACGTCCTTGATGCTTTGGATCTCCAGCCCAGCTGCCTGAAGTGAACGGATGGCGGTTTCGCGTCCCGGACCGGGACCTTTCACCATCACATCCACTTTGCGCATGCCATGTTCCATCGCAGCGCGGGCAGCGCGCTCCGACGCCACCTGCGCAGCGAACGGCGTGCCTTTCTTGGTGCCTTTGAAGCCGACCGAACCACCGCTCGACCACGAAACCACGTTCCCGTTCACATCGGTAATGGAGACGATCGTGTTGTTAAAAGTGGCGTGGATGTGCGCCACGCCGTGTGCGATGTTCTTGCGTTCTTTCCTCTGCTGTACGCCGCCTCGAGTTTTACGCGCCATAGTCTCTCTCCCTCATCATTTCGCCTTCTTGCGCTTGCCCGTGCTCACGGTCTTCTTCGGACCTTTGCGTGTGCGGGCGTTGGTGCGGGTGCGCTGCCCATGTACGGGCAAGCCGCGTCGGTGGCGCATCCCGCGATAGCAGCCGATTTCGATCAGGCGTCGAATGTTCATCTGTTGTTCGCGCCTGAGGTCACCCTCAATCGTGTAGTTCGTCTCAATTTCTGCGCGGAGCTTGGCGACCTCTTCTTCGGTGAGGTCACGCACACGCTTGTTCGGGTCTACGCCCGTCGCCTGCAAAATCCTGCGCGCCGAGGACAGCCCAATCCCGAAAATCACGGGTAGGGCATACTCGACCTTACGGTCGCGCGGCAAATCCACTCCAGCAATACGCGCCATACTCTATATGCCTCCTAACCTTGACGCTGTTTGTGCTTCGGGTTCTCGCAAATGACCCGAACCACGCGCTTGCGCCGAATGATTTTGCATTTGGCGCACATCTTCTTCACCGATGCTCGTACCTTCATCGCTATCGCCTCCGAAAACGGGCGCATGAGTATACCCGCTCGCGAAAGCGTATTATACCTGATTGTCACGTTGAATATGCAAGTATGAGCAATGTGGTACGACGGTCTCGCCCGTCGTCGCCATTACCTGCGGTACGATACCCCGAGATTGTTGTATGCTATTTGTCTTAGCTACGGTATCGGTACACGATACGCCCGCGCGTTAAGTCATAGGGCGAGAGCGCAACTTTCACACGATCGCCCGGCAGAATGCGGATGAAGTTGATTCGCATCTTGCCCGACAAGTGCGCCAAAATCGTGTGCCCGCCCTCAATCTCCACTTTAAATGTGGTGTTCGGCAGGCACTCGACCACGGTGCCCTCGACCTCGATATCCTTGCCTTCGGTCTTGGCCATGGCATCACCTCCGGCTTAATTGTACCTGAACAACTCGGGCAACGACCCCACCTTAGTATCTTCGAGAGGCAGAGGTGTAGCCATTTCTATCTGACGAGTCCATCCAGTTTCCCACGCCCTGCATAAGTTCGTCTCATACCGAAAAAGATACTCTGAGAGGTAAATTACCGCCTGTGAAAGTATCCACACCGCACTGGGAAGCGAGCGAAGCCGGGTGGCGCGCCTTTTTCAGAGCGTGTCAACAGCGTTTGCAACGCAAGGAGCAGGTTCTTCCCGCGTCGGTCATCGAACTGTGCCGACTCGAGGGCACAGACGACGGACTGCTTGTACAGGCGCGCTACAACAGGCGCGAGCGTCAGTTGCAAATGCTGCGACCACGCGCGACTGTGCGCGCCACGAATCGGACTTCTATCGCTTTGAGCCTGACTTTGCGGAAGATGGGCGCATCGTGTTGCGAGTGGAGTTTCGCAGCTACAGCGAGCGTGCAGTGTCTCGCCCGTGGATTGCGGTTCGTTGCACCGCGCTGCGCTGGTGCACAGAGCCGCGCCCTCATCGCAATCTGCCGAGGGTATGGCAGTGGGTTGCTATTGAGTAATAATCGGGCTAATCCTGATGGCTGCGAAGAGGAAACCAACGGCGCAAGGCACGAACAAGCGACCTGAAACTTGAATGCTGCTGTCGCCACAGCCGCAAGTTCGCCCAACTCGCAATTCGCTCGTAGAGATCGGAGTCGGCACGCTCTTCCTTCCAC
>JAOAFW010000054.1 GCA_026416065.1 Fimbriimonadales bacterium | reverse complement strand
CCCTAAGCCCTCTTCCGCATGCGGGCGAGGGAAGTAGGGGTAGACCCCTGTGTCTACCCCGCAACCAACCTAAGGAGGCTCTGATGAGAACACTGATGAAACGGATAGGTGTTGCAGCAGCGATGCTGATGTGCATGCTATGCGCTCACGCCCAATCGGGCGGCGGCTACGACCTGAGCTGGTGGACGATCGACGGCGGCGGGGTCACCTTCGCCACAGGCGGCAGTTTCGAACTCGGCGGTACGGCAGGTCAACCCGACGCCACACGCCTGAATGAACTCGCAGGCGGCAACCTCCGCATGACGGGCGGCTTCTGGTTCGTGTCGTGCATTATCACCAACGGTGACGCGGACGGCAACGGCTGCGTGGACGACGCCGATTTGCTGCAGGTGCTGATCAGGTTCGGCGCGACGGGCTGCAACCTCGCCGATGTGAACTGCGACGCGATTGTGGACGACGCCGACCTGCTGATTGTGCTGTTCAACTTCGGCAGCGGGTGCTGACGCCAATCGGCAGAGCAAACGCCGTGAAGTCGTCGGCGGGACACCGACGCTACGCAGGGCGTGCGCGTAGCGTCGGCGTCCCGCCGACGAACGGATAATCTGAGGCTCAATGCGCGATGTGGTGTGCCCGCACCTCGCGCACGACGGTGACCTTCACCTGACCGGGATACTCCAGTTCGGACTGAATTTTGTGCGCGATTTCGCGGGCGAGCTGGTGGGCGCGCAGGTCGTCCACCTCGTTCGGCTTGACTAACACGCGCACCTCGCGCCCTGCCTGAATCGCGTACACTTTCTCCACGCCGTCGAAGCTCATCGCGATGCGTTCCAGCTCCTGCATCCGGCGCAGGTACTGTTGGAGCGACTCGCGGCGTGCGCCCGGGCGCGCTGCCGAGATCGAGTCGGCGATAATCACCACATGCGCTTCCAGACTGGCGGGCGCGATATCGTGGTGGTGTGCGCCGACGGCGTTGCATACGATTTCACTCTCGCCGTAGCGACGCAGGAACTCCATGCCAATCAGCGCGTGCGGACCTTCGGTGGTGTTCTCCAGCGCCTTGCCAATGTCGTGGAACAAGGCGGCGCGTTTGACCACCCGTGTATCCAGCTTCAGTTCCGCTGCCAGCAGCCCTGCCAGTGTCGCCACCTCGATGGAGTGATCCAGCACGTTCTGCGCGTAGCTGGTGCGGTAGCGCAGCTTGCCGAGCGTGCGCACAATCTCGGGATGGACGCCGGTCAACCCGACCTGGAGCACTGCTTCCTCACCCGTTTGCCAGATGCGTCGCTCAACCTCGTTCCTGGCGCGTTCATGCTCTTCCTCGATGCGCGCGGGATGGATGCGCCCATCATTAATCAGGTTCAACATCGTGATACGGGCAATCTCGCGGCGAATAGGCTCGAAGGACGACAGTACCACTGCTTCAGGCGTGTCGTCGATGACCACATCGACGCCCGTGACATGCTCGAAGTGGCGGATGTTGCGCCCTTCGCGTCCGATGATGCGTCCCTTAATGTCCTCGCTTGGCAGGTGGATAACGGTAATCGTGTTCTGGGAGACGTGCTCGACGACGCAGCGTTGCACAGTGTCGAGGATGACCTCGCGGGCACGGCGCTCAGCTTCACGTCGAGCGTCCTCCTCGATTTGGCGTGCAAGGATGACCGCTTCGTGTTCGATTTCGTCGCGAATTTCCTTGAGCAGCAGTTCCCGTGCTTGTTCTGCGCTCATGCCGCTGATGCGCTCCAGTTCGAAGCGGCGCTGGTGCATCAGTTCGCGTAGTTCGCCCTGCTTTTTGGTCAGCAGGGCTTCGCGTTCCATCAGTGCATGCTCTTTCTGTTCCAGCAGCTCGAATCGGTGCTCGAGCAGTTCCTCACGCTGGAGCAGGCGTTGTTCCAGCCGCAGGATTTCCGAGCGTTTCTCGCGAGCTTCTTGTTCCGCTTGCTCGATGATTTTATGCGCCTCTTCGCGAGCTTGCAAGCTTGCCTCGCGTTTGAGGGTTTCACATTCGCGTTCGAGTTGGCTACGTTGCTGTGCGAGTCGCTCTGTTTCGCGACGCGCCTCCTCAAGAGCCTGTTGCGCCTCGGTGTTAGCCTGTTGCGTCCGTGCGTCGTGCTGATGCTGCGCACGCTGCTGGGCAAGCCAGTAGCCCGCGCCCGCGGCAATCAACGCGACAACAATCGTAATAACCCCGTGAATGAGTTCCATAAGAAACCTCCTTGAGCGTATTGGGACTACGGTTCGTCGTTCAGGCGCGGGTTCCAGCGTTGCAGGGCGTTTTGGGCGACTTCAGGTTCGAAGCCGCGTTGTAGCAAGAATCGGAACCAGCGCGCGATTGCGCGCGGTTCCGAACCCTCTGGCGGCTCACCGAAACGCTCCAAAAGAGCACGCACGGCGCGGCTCTCCTCATCGCCCTCGATCACGGGCGGGTTCAAGCCGCGGCGGGCGAACTCTTGCTCGATGCGCAGGCGACCCGAGGGTTGCTCTTCGGTATAACGCGCTGCTAAGCGTCGGCTCAGACGCTCATCGGAAAGATACCCTTCCGCGCAAAGCCATTCAATCGCCTCGCGCGTTTCGATCGCGTTGTACCCTTTTGCGGCTAATCGCTGCGCCAGTTCCTGAGTTGAAAGATCGCGTACACGAAGCCAGCGCAGCGACTGCGCAATCGCCTGCGCCAGGCGTTCCGAATGCTCCTGCATCGCTCGCCTGCCTCCAGAACGACGGACGCTTCACGGCGACAGTATCGCCCTGCACAGGGCGATTCACTAAATGATACCCAACCGCTCAGCGCTTAGTTCCATCGGACGGGCGAATGAAAATCTGGGTCAGGTAATACCGCCGGTCGCTTCGTCGATAGAAGACGCCGATCCCCGCGTGGGTAAACTCGTTATACAGAATGTTCGCACGATGTCCGGGGCTGTTCATCCAGCCTTGCACGGCAACCGGCGCGGGGTTTTCGTAGCCGTACAGCATGAAGATATTCTCGCCGCAGGCGCGCCACGAAATGCGGAAACGGTTCAAGCGTTTATCGACATTTCCCAGTCGGGGGTCTTCATGGTCGAAAAAATTGCGTTCCGCCATATTTTTGCTGTGGTCACGCGCGGCGTGGGCGACATCCTCGCGCCATGTCAGGGGCGGCAGTTTCGCCCGCTGGCGCTGCTCATTAATCAGGCGATGCACGCGCTGTTCCAGGTCGCGCAGGTCGCGCTCCGTTGGCTCCTTTCGTTGCGGTTCTCGGCGTCGCTGGGGCATGGCTCTACTCCAGTTCAATACCGCGCTCGCGCAGGGCGTCGCGCAGCCGCTGCAACTCCGCCTCCGCCTGCTCAGCGCGGAGTTTCACTCGTCGAGTGCGCTTCGTTTTCACGGGCGCAGACGCCTGAATTGCCATAGCATGCCAATTATACCGATTAAGGCAGGAGGTGCGGCGGCAACGGCGAACCTTTACGCTGTCATGGCAAAACGCGGCGGGATGGAAGTTTCATTGGTGTTCCCCGAGCCGGAGATTATCCGACGGTACTACAAGGGGCTGATTTATCTGGCGGCGCGCACCTGCTACAGTGAGAAGACGCCCCAGCAAATCTGGGATGAGTTCGTCTCCGACAAAACGCCCCCCGAGCGCGTGATGAAGCTCATCGAGCATGTGGTGGAGTCGGGGCACCACAGCACGATTGAACATATCAGCTTTACCTTCGCGATTGCGGGCGTGAGCCGCACCCTGAGCCACCAGCTGGTGCGCCACCGAATCGGTGTCGCGTTCGACCAGCAGAGCCAGCGGTATGTGAAATACAAAGAGCCACAATATGTCACGCCACCCAGCATCGAAGCGAACCCTGACGCCCTGCACGAGTTCGAACGTTTCCGCGATGTCAGCGAGGAGATTTATCACCGCTTTCTGGAGCAGGGAATCCCCGCCGAAGACGCGCGATTCATTTTCCCCAACGCCGTGACCACGAATCTGATTATGACGGTGAACCTGCGTCAGCTGATGCACATGGCAGGGCTGCGCCTTTGCACGCTCGCTCAGTGGGAAATTCGGCAGATGTTCAAACTTATTCGTAAAGAGATGATGGCGGCAGACCCCTATTTCGGTAAGCTGCTGGTTCCCAAGTGCGTGCCGCTGGGCTACTGCGACGAGAAGCGCAACGAGGATGAACACTGCAAAATCCGTCCGCACAAGAACTCGGTGTTCCGCGTGTGGGAGTTGTATAAGCGTGGGCAGCTGGTGGAGCGGGAATAGCTCGACTGTGGTCTCAAGCATCGCGAACCTTGTGCGCTGAGTCAGGCAAACAGATAGGGGGCTGTCTCGCCCTGTTGCGGAGAGCGAGACAGCCCCTGCTGCCGAGAGGAGGTGCTGAGGTTATCGGCGGTAATCGGGACCTGTCGTCTCTGGATAGGTGTAGATCCCGCGCTGTTGATACTCGTAAACGATGTCCGACTGGGAACGGAAACTGCCGTCGGGGTTCTGGAAAGAGGGGTCTTTGTAGAATTTGGCGTGCCCGTCGCAGAAAGTCCAGTTGCGTCCATCCTGGTGGCGACGTCCCTTGCGCCAGCGGGCGTCGTTCTGGTTGTTGCCGTAGCCGGGCGCGATGTACCATGCCGCAAACGCGACGCCGTTCGGCGCGATGTTGCTCCCCACATCGGCGATGAAGAAGGTGTTTGCAGGGAAGTTGATGCCCGCCAGCGGGCGCATCTTTTCACCGCGATAGGTATTGCGGTCAAAGCCGGGGTCGTAGGTGCGGCTCAGGAAGTAGTTGCCCGCATAGGAGAGCGGGAACACATCACGCATCGCGTTCACGACGTTACGCATCCCCGAATACGCGCCGGGCATCCGAACCGCCAGCAGCTGCGCCTCGTAGCAGAAGGAGCCGAACTTGTTGAAGCCACCCTTATCGGGGTCACTGGGACACTGGAAGATGTTCCAGTTCTTGATATACGGCGCACTGGCGATGGGGAATGAGAACACCCCGCTGAAATGGTCGTCGCCGATAGCATAGATGCCGCTCGCGTTGGGCACGGGACTACTGCAGGGACCGACCCACCCGGTCTCCGGGAGAATCTCATCCCAATCTTGAGCGTACATCATGCCTGCCAAACCAATCTGGCGGGCGTTGGACAAACAGGACGATTTGCGTGCGCTCTCACGCGCCTGAGCAAAGACAGGGAACAGAATCGCCGCGAGAATGGCGATAATCGCGATGACGACCAGCAGCTCGATAAGCGTAAACCCGTTTCTGCGCATGGCGGTTGCCTCCGCGCAGAAGGGTACTCGGCGGTATGTTAAGGGGTGGTGAAGATACCGCCTTCACCCCCGCAGCAGTTCCCAGCTGGCAGCAACCACCCGCATATCGGCATCGGCAATCTGTTCGGGCAGGTGTGAGAGGACGATGAAACGCGCTTGTTTACCTGGGGCGAGCGTTCCCACTTCTTCGTCGCCCGTTGCATACGCCGCGCCAACCGTGAACATTTGCAGGGCGGTGAGGGGGTCTAAGCCCTCTTCAGGGTTCAGGCAGGTTCCGTCGCGGCTGGTGCGGGTCACGGCGGCGCGCCAGCCGAGAATCGGGTCGCCGGGCACGACGGGCTGGTCGGAGCTGAAGCCCATCGCCACGCCCGCCTGCAGCCAGCTGCGAAACGGCATCAGCGACACGGCGCGCTCGCCCAAGCCTTTCAGGTACGCGCGGGTGAGCCACCACAGGAACTCAGGCTGCGGCACAACCACCACGCCCAACGCCTGCATCTCTGTTAGCAGGTCGTCCGCCATCAGCATCGCATGCTCAATTCGGTGGCGGTGATGTGGGCGCGGATAGGCTTCCAGCGCGCGGCGATAGCCCTGCAACACAAGCTCGATGGCGTAGTCGCCAATCGCATGCACAGCGCACTGCCAGCCGGCGCGATGGACGGTTATAATCCGCTCTATCAGGTCTTCAGGCGCGTACATCAGCACGCCGGTTGTCGGGGTGTCGGCGTAGGGTTGGCGCAGTGCGGCGGTGCGTGTGGTGAACGCGCCGTCGGCGAAGAGTTTGACCGCGCCCCAGCGCAGGTCGGGGTGTGGCGAGGACGGCTGCGGGCTGAATCCGGTCGCCTCGCCTGATTGCTCCGCGTTGTCCAGCCAGCCAGCGCGCTCCGCTGCGCCGAACAGGGGCATCAGCGTCATCCGCACGGGCGCGCCCTCCTCTAACGCCTGCGCGTAGGCGGCGACTTCCGCCTCTAAGTCGTGCCAGCCGGTGGAAGCGTCGCTTGCTGCCAGAATGCCGCGTCGGGCTAAGTCTTCACAGGCGCGATGCACGGCTTGTGTCAGCTCTGCGCCCTGCGGTTTGGGGATGTGTCTGGACACGAGGCTGGCTGCGCTCTCCAACAGGATCCCTGTGGGTTCACCCCGCTCATCGCGCAAGATGACGCCGTCGTCGGGGTCGGGCGTCTCGCGCGTGATTCCCGCGATTTTGAGCGCAAGCGTGTTCGCCGCCGCGCCGTGTTTGCTCACATGGTTCAGGTAAATCGGCTTATCGGCGCACACGGCGTCCAGGTCGTGGCGTGTGAGGTGTTTGCCGTCGGGCAGCAGATTCTGGTCATAGGCGCGTCCCAGAACCCACTCCGCGTTCGGGTGCGCATCCATCCACGCACGCAATCGCTGCTGAATCTCGGCGACGCTGGCGCATCCGCGCAAGTCGGCTTTGCCGAGGTCGATGCCCAGAGGCAGGATATGCATATGGCAGTCGTTGAACGCGGGCACGATTGCCGCGCCATCCACTGAGACGCGCTTCGCATCGGGATAGCGCGCCGCGAGGTCGTCTTTTGACCCCACGGCGAGGATGCGTCCCTCCCGTACTACCATCGCGTCGGCAATCGGTAAATCGCTCCAGAAGGTGTAAATCGGCGCGCCGTGAATCAGGTGCATACCAGTAAGTTTCGTTAGAGATGGGGAGCCTCCTGCATAAAGTGGGATATCGGTGTAAAATACCACAGGGTGATTACTGAATGACCATCCAGCAATTGTTGGAACAGATTGCTGCGCTCTCGCTGCCTGTTCGCATAGAGTCGAATGGCGCTGTGAGGGTGGGCGACTCGCGTGTGACTTTGGAGATTGTGCTTGAAGCCTTTCTTCAGGGTGAGACCCCCGAACAGGTAGTACAAAGCTACCCCACGCTCAACCTTGCCGATGTATGTTGTCTCTATGCGCACTATTCGGTAAATCGGCAACTTTTCGAGAAGTATCTTGAAGCCAGCCGCCAGCAGTCCGAATCTGTCCGAGAAATGATTGAGTCAGCCTACCCGACTGAAGACCTGCGGGAGCGGATAAAGCAAAAGCGTGCT